>SSMV01000099.1 GCA_004799435.1 Bradyrhizobium sp. | reverse complement strand
GGCTGATGTGGCGGCTGTTGCATGTGATCGCCATCGCCGCGCTGCTCGCCTCGGCGGCCTATGTCTATTCGGTCAAGTATCAGACGATCTATTCGGCTGAGCAGATCGTGAAGACCCGCCATCAGATCGCCAAGGAACGCGACGCCATCAACCTGCTGCGCGCCGAATATGCGCATCTGACGCGACCCGACCGGCTGCAGGCGCTCGCCGACAAGCAACTCGACATGCAGCCGCTGGCGCTCAATCAGATCGTCAAGGCCGACGACCTGCCTGACGCCGCGCCGAAGGTCGATTCGATCGGCCGCAAGCTGGAATCGCTTGGTCTGCTCGGCGATTCCGCAACGCCGAGCGCCGGCGTCAGCGGCGCAACCCCGTCGGTGAGGTAAGCATGTCCGAGGGGACGCTTCCACTGGTCAAAGGGCCTGAGCCCGGCGATGCGCCAGCAAAGCGCGCGAGCGTCCTCGCGCGCGCCGGCGGCTTGGTGCGTCGCCTGTTCTCGGCCCGGGTCGACAAGAGCGCCGGGCGCGTCCGCTTCATCGCGCTGGCGATGCTCGCCGCCTATATCGGCATCGGCGTGAAACTGGTGGTGCTCGGCGTTTCCCATGATCCGCCGCAAACGCTCAAAGTCGCCGCCGATCAGGCGGTGTCTGGCGCGCGTCCCGATCTGGTCGATCGCAATGGCGCGATTCTGGCGACCGACATCAAGACCATGTCGGTCTTCGCCGAGCCGCGCCGCATCATCGACAAGGACGAGGCGGTCGAACTCATCACCGCCGTGTTGCCCGATGTCGACGCCAAGGAGCTGCGCGAAAGATTCGATTCGAAGAAAGGCTTCGTCTGGGTCAAACGTCAGGTGACGGCCAAGGAGCAGCAGGAAATCTTCCGTCTCGGCCTGCCGGGCATCGGCTTCCTCCCCGAAAACAAGCGCGTCTATCCCAACGGCCCGCTCGGCGCCCATGTCATCGGCTTTGTCGATAAGGACAACATCGGCATCGCCGGAATGGAGAAATATCTCGACGAGCAAAGTCTGACCGATCCGCATGTCGCCGGCTTCTCCGTCGATCCGCAGTCGCTGAAGCCAGTCAGACTGTCGCTGGATCTCAAGGCGACTCATGCGCTGCGCGACGAACTCGCCGCCGGCCTCGTGCGTTTTCGCGCCAAGGCGGCGGCCGGCGCGATCCTCGACGTCAACACCGGCGAAGTCATCGCGCTCGAGTCTCTGCCCGATTTCGATCCCAACGATCCGAGCGACTTCAAGGATCCCGAACATATCAATCGGCTCAACGTCGGCGTCTATGAGATGGGCTCGACCTTCAAGGCCCTATCGATCGCGATGGCGCTCGACACAGGGAAGGTGACGCTCAATTCGCAAGTCGATGCGCGCGAGAGCCTGCGCTATGGCCATTTCACCATTCACGACTTCCATGCGACCCATCGCGTGCTGAGCGTGCCGGAAGTCTTCACCCATTCCTCGAACATCGGCGCGGCGCGTCTGGCGCTGATGGTCGGCGTCGACGGCCACAAGGCCTTCCTCAAGAAAATGGGTCAGCTCGACCGGCTGCGCACCGAATTGCCGGAAAGCGCCGAGCCGCTCGTCCCCAAGCACTGGGGCGAGTTGAACACGATGACCATCGCCTTCGGTCAGGGGCTCAATGTCGCGCCGCTGCAGGCGATGATGGCCGTCGCCGCGCTGGTCAATGGCGGCAATCTGATAACGCCGACCTTCCTGCCGCGCGACGCACAGGCCGCATCCGCGCTCGGCCAGAAGGTCATCAGCGCCCAGACCTCAGAGTCGCTGCGCTACCTGATGCGCTCCAACGCCACCCACGGTTCGGCGGGTTTCGCAAATATTCCAGGCTATTACGTCGGCGGAAAGACCGGCACGGCCGATAAGATCGTCCATGGCCATTATGACCACGACAAGGTCTTCACCACCTTCATGGCCATTACGCCGGCCGACAAGCCGCAGTATCTTTATCTCGTGATGTATGACGAGCCGCAGGCCCTGCCGGAAGACGGGGGCTACCACACCGCCGCCCATAACGCCGGGCGCACCACCGGCGCGCTGATCGCGCGGGTCGAGCCGCTCGAGGACGTGCCGCCGGCCGATCATTTCCCCGATGCGCCGTTCCCGATCCTGGCGCGTCTCGGGCTCGGCGGCGACGCCGACCGGGTGGGCAAGGAGTGAGACGGCTCGACGAGATTGTCGATCTTGGCGCCGGCGAAGCGCAGCTTGGCGCGCGCGCGATCGGCGGCCTTAGCGCCGACAGCCGCAAGGTGCGGCGGGGCGATCTCTTTTTCGCGCTGTCGGGCGCGAAGGCGGATGGCCTCGCTTACGTCGCGACGGCGCTCGAAAAAGGCGCGGCGGCGATCGTCGGCGAGCGGGCGCCCGATGTCTCAGCGCCTTTCGTGCAGGTCGCGGACGCGCGGGCGGCGTTGGCCATGGCGGCGGCGCGTTTCTATCCCGGTCAGCCCGCTTGCATCGTCGCGGTCACTGGCACCAGCGGCAAGACCTCGGTCGCCGCCTTCGTGCGCCAGATCTGGGCTTTGACCGGGCGCGAGGCGGCCTCGCTCGGCACCATCGGCGTCGTGTCGCGGCCGATCAATCTCTATGGTTCGCTGACGACGCCCGATCCGATCGCCCTGCATCAGACGCTTGAGCGTCTCGCGCAGGCGGGCGTCACCCATCTGGCGATCGAGGCCTCATCGCATGGGCTCGACCAGAAGCGCCTCGACGGCGTGCGCCTCGCGGCCGGCGCCTTCACCAATCTCTCGCGCGACCACATGGACTATCATGCGACGCGGGAAGCCTATCTCGCGGCCAAGCTCAGGCTGTTTCGCGAATTGCTGGCGCCGGGTTCATTTGCGGTGATCGACGCCGATAGCGACGCGGCGGCCGAGGTTATCGCGGCGGCGCGAGCGCGCGGGCTCAGGGTGCTCTCGACCGGGCGGAACGGCGAAGGGCTGAAGCTGACGGCGGCCGTGCGCGACGGCTTCGCCACCCGGCTCGAAATCCTCTGGGGCGGCCGGACGCGCAAGCTGCGCCTGCCGTTGCCCGGCGATTTCCAGGTCTCCAATGCGCTGGTCGCCGCCGGCCTTTGTCTCGCCACCGGCGTCGAGCCGGACGCGGTCTTTTCGGCGCTGGAGCGGCTGGAAGGCGCGCCGGGTCGTCTCGAGCAGGTCGGCGACAAGGCGGGCGCGCCGGTCTTCGTCGATTACGCCCATAAGCCCGACGCGCTCGAAAAGGCGCTTGGCGCGCTGCGGCCCTTTGTCGCCGGTCGCCTGATCCTCGTTTTCGGCTGCGGCGGCGACCGCGACGCGGGAAAACGGCCGATCATGGGGGCGATCGCCGCCAAAGAGGCCGATCTCGTCTTCGTCACCGACGACAATCCGCGCTCCGAGAACCCGGCCGCCATTCGCGCCGCCATTCTCGCTGCAGCGCCCAAGGCGCGGGAAATCGCCGACCGCGGCGAGGCGATTCGCGCCGCGGTGGCGGCGCTTGAACCTGGGGACGCGTTGCTGCTGGCCGGCAAAGGCCACGAAACGGGCCAAATCGTCGGCGATCAGACCCTGCCGTTTTCCGACGCCGAGGCCGCGCGGGCGGCGCTGCGGGGGGCGGCATGACGGCGTTATGGGCTGAGACCGAGTTGACGGGTGCGCTGGGGCTGCCAAGTTCGCCGCTTGGCGCGTCGGTCGGCGGCGTCTCGATCGACACCCGCACGCTGGCGCCGGGCGATCTCTTCTTCGCCATCAAGGGCGACGCCAGCGACGGCCACGACTATCTCGCCCGCGCCTTCGCCGCCGGCGCAGCCGCCGCGGTGATCGCCCGGCCGCGCGGAAGCGAGCTTGCCGCCGATCAGCCGACCTTCACGGTCGAAGACACGCTGCGCGGCATGGAGCGTCTGGCGCGCGCGGCGCGAGCGCGCACCACGGCGCGCATCGTCGCGGTCACCGGCTCGGTCGGCAAAACCAGCGCCAAGGAAATGCTGCGCGTCGCGCTCGGCCATTTCGGGGCGACGCATGCTTCCGCCGCCTCCTACAACAATCATTGGGGCGTGCCGCTGACGCTGGCGCGCCTGCCAGCCGCGAGCGCCTTTGCGGTGATCGAGATCGGCATGAATCACGCCGGCGAAATCACGCCGCTGACAGCGATGGCGCGCCCGCATGTCGCGCTGGTGACGACGATCGCCCCGGTGCACATCGAGCATCTGGGATCGCTCGAAGGCATCGCCGACGCCAAGGCCGAGATTTTCAGCGGGCTTGAAGCGAAGGGCGTCGCTGTTCTCAACCGCGACACGCCGCAATATGAACGTCTCGCCGCAGCGGCGCGGGCTCGTGGCGCTCGTGTCGCCGCGTTCGGCGCCAGCGCCGATTGCGACGCCCGGCTGATCGACGTCGTCGCTACGGCGGACGGCTCGCGCATTCGCGCCCAAGCGCGCGGACGAAAGCTCGATTTCACGCTTGGTGCGCCGGGGCGGCACATGGCCGAGAATGCGCTTGGCGTCTTGCTCGCCTGCGAGGCGCTTGGCGTCGACATCGCCAGCGCGGCGGCGGCGCTCGCTGGCTTCGCGCCGGCCAAGGGGCGAGGCGAACGTATGGTGCTGGCAAGCCCGAGCGGGCCGATCACCGTGATCGACGAAAGCTACAACGCCAATCCCGCCTCGATGCGCGCCGCGCTGGCGCTGCTCGGCGCCGCCGAGCCCGGCAAAACGGGACGGCGGATCGCCGTCATCGGCGACATGCTGGAGCTCGGCCCCGAAGGCGCGGCGATGCATGCCGAACTGGCGCGCGATCTCGCCAGCAACCGGGTCGATCTGCTGTTTGGCGCCGGGCCGTTGACCCGCGCGCTTTACGACGCGGCGCCGGCGACGATGCGCGCCGGCTGGGCCGAACGTTCGGGCGACATTCTGCCCGACTTGGCGCAAGCGCTGCGCGGCGGCGACATCGTCATGGTCAAGGGATCGAACGGCAGTCGCATGGGGCCGATCGTGGCGGCGCTGCGCGAGAAATTTTCACCCGCCCAAGCGCGACGTTAGGAACATCCGATGCTGAGCTGGCTTGCCGATCTGTCGCATGTTTCGGGCGCTTTCAACCTCTTCCGCTATCTGACTTTCCGCACGCTGGGCGCGGCGACGACCGGGCTGCTGCTGGTTTTCTTCTTCGGGCCGATGATCATCTCGGCGCTGCGTCTCAAGCAGGGCAAGGGACAGCCGATCCGCTCCGACGGCCCGGCCTCCCATTTGCTGACCAAGAAGGGCACGCCGACGATGGGCGGCCTGATGATCCTCTTCGGTCTCTTCGCGTCATCGCTGCTCTGGGCCTCGCTCGAAAGCCCCTATGTCTGGATCGTGCTCTTCGTCACCGCCGGCTTCGCCGCCATCGGCTTCTACGACGACTATCTCAAGGTGACGCGGCAGTCGCATCTCGGCTTTTCCGGCCGCTCGCGGCTGGCGGCCGAATTCGCCATCGCCTTCCTCGCCTGTTTCGCGATGATGCGCGTTGGCGCGGTCGGCGCGACCTCGCTGGCGCTGCCCTTCGTCAATGGCTACATCGTCGATCTGAGCTGGGGCTTTCTCTTGTTCGGCCCCTTCGTCATTGTCGCCTTCGGCAATGCGGTCAATCTGACCGATGGGCTCGACGGGCTAGCCATCGTGCCGGTGATGATCGCCGCCGCCACGCTCGGCCTGATCGCCTATTTCGCCGGCAATGTCGTCTATTCGCGCTATCTGCTGATCAACCACATTCCCTATGCCGGCGATCTGATCGTGATCTGCGGCGCGCTGGTCGGCGCCGGCGTCGGCTTCCTGTGGTTCAACGCCCCGCCGGCGCAGATTTTCATGGGCGACACCGGATCGCTGGCGCTCGGCGGCTTGCTCGGCGCGACTGCGGTGACGATCAAGCATGAATTCGTGCTGGCGATCGTCGGCGGCCTCTTCGTCATGGAGGCGCTGTCGGTGATCGTTCAGGTGACTTCGTTCAAACTCACTGGCAAACGCGTCTTTCGCATGGCGCCGATCCACCATCACTTCGAGCAGCTCGGCTGGTCGGAGCCGCAAATCGTCATGCGTTTCTGGATCATTGCTTTCGTGCTGGCGATCCTCGGCCTCTCGACGCTCAAGTTGAGGTGAGCATGACCCCGGTCGCCAGTTTTCGCGGTCGTCGCGTCGCGCTGTTCGGTCTCGGCGGCTCCGGGCTGTCGACGCTGCGCGCGCTGGCCGCCGGCGGCGCGGAGGTGGCAGCCTGGGATGACGAGGAAAAATCCCGCGCTCGGGCGCGCGACGCCGGATTTACTCCCGTCGATCTCGCGACCGCCGACTGGAGCGCCTTCGCCGCGCTTATTCTCGCGCCGGGCGTGCCGCTGACCCACCCGAAGCCCCATTGGACGGTCGAACGGGCGAAGGCGGTTGGCGCGCCCATCCTCGGCGACATCGAGCTCTTCGCCCGCGAACGCGCGGCGCGCGCGCCCGATGCGCCGTTCATCGTCATCACCGGCACCAATGGAAAATCGACCACCACCGCGCTGATCGCCCATATTCTTCGCGAGGCCGGGCGCGACGTCGCGATGGGCGGCAATATCGGCGTGCCGATCCTCGATCTGCCGCCGCCCGATCCATCCCGCGTCCATGTCGTCGAATGTTCGTCGTTCCAGATCGATCTTGCGCCCTCGCTGGCGCCAAGCGTCGGCGCGCTGATCAACATCACGCCCGATCATCTCGACCGGCACGGAACGCTGGAGAATTACGCCGCGATCAAGGAGCGTCTCGTCGCCGGTTCGACGATTGCGCTTGTCGGAATTGACGACGAGCCTTCGCGCGCCATCGCCGAGCGCCTGAAGCGCCGCGCCGGCGCGCGCGTCGTTGCGATTTCCGCCGCGCCGTCGCCGCTCGCCGATGTCTTCGTCGAGGATCGCTTCATCGTTGCGCGCGGGGAAGGGCGTCAGGTCGATCTGCGTCCCGCCCAGGCGCTGCGCGGCGCGCATAACGGTCAGAACGCCGCCTTCGCCTTCGCCGCCGCGCGTGCGCTCGACATCGACGCCGCGACGATTGGCCGCGCCATGGCGTCTTTTCCCGGCCTCGCCCACCGCATGGAACAGGTCGGCCGGCTCGGCCGCGTGTTGTTTGTGAACGACTCCAAGGCGACCAACGCCGACGCGGCGGAAAAGGCGCTCCTAAGCTTCCATGACATTTTCTGGATCGTCGGCGGCAAGGCCAAGGCTGGCGGCATCGAACCGCTGCGGCCGCTGTTTGGCCGCATCGCCAAGGCCTATTTGATCGGCGCCTCGAGCGACGAATTCGCCCACACGTTAGAGGGCGCCGTTCCCTTCGAGCGCAGCGGGACTTTGTCCGAAGCCGTCACCGCCGCGACGCGCGACGCTACGGCGAGCGATGCGGCCGAACCGGTGGCGCTGCTCTCGCCGGCCTGCGCCTCCTTCGACCAGTTCGCCAATTTCGAGGCGCGCGGCGACGCTTTCCGCGCTCTTGTCGCGGCGCAGCTTGCTGGTCATGCGCCTCAGGCGCGGGGAGACGCCCGATGATGTCGAGAGCCGAGCGCGGGCCGGTCGCCGATTGGCTGCGCACCGTCGATCCCTGGTTGCTGGGATCGGTCTTCGCGCTGATGGTGGTCGGCGTCGTGATGGCGCTTGCCGCTAGCCCAGCGGTCGCCGAGCGGCTCAATCTCTCGACCTTCTATTTCGTCAATCGTCAGGCGGAAATGCTGCCGCTTTCGGCGACGGCGATGATCGCCGCTTCCTTCCTGACGCCGCGCGGCGTGCGGCGTACGGCGCTGATCCTGTTCATCGTCGCGCTCGCCCTTGTGGTGATGGCGCTGCTCTTCGGCGTCGAGGTCAAAGGTTCGCGACGCTGGATTTTCGGCGTCCAGCCGAGCGAGTTTCTCAAGCCCGCCTTTGTCGTGCTGTGCGCCTGGGCCTTTGCCGAAGGCGGGCGGCCTGGCGCGCCGCGGCTGGCGAGCAAATTCTTCGCGCTCCTGCTGCTGCCGCTCACCATCGCGCCGCTCATTCTCGAGCCCGACTTCGGCCAGACGATGCTCGTCTCGCTGGTCTGGGCGGCGCTGTTTTTCATGGCGGGGCTACACTGGTTCTGGGTGCTCGGCCTCGGCGGCGTCGGCGTCATCGGCGGTCTGGCCGCCTTCAGGCTGTCGCCCCATGTGCATGAGCGCGTCCTGCGCTTCCTCGATCCCGACTCGGTCGGCGGCGTGGTCGACACGTTTCAGGTCGACACGGCATTGCAGAGCATCCTGTCGGGCGGCTGGTTCGGCCGCGGGCCGGGGGAGGGCGTTTACAAGCGCATCCTGCCCGACGCTCATACCGACTTCGTCTTCGCTGTCTCCGGCGAGGAGTTCGGCATGGTCTTCCTGCTCGCCTTGATCGGCTTCTTCGCCTTTATCGTGTTGCGCGGCCTGTGGCTGGCGCTGCGCAACGAAGATCCGTTCTGTCGCTTCGCGGCGGCCGGCCTGACGTTGATGTTCGGCGTCCAGAGCTGGATCAACATGGCGGTCAATCTGCGCGCGATTCCCGCCAAGGGCATGACGCTGCCGTTTATTTCCTACGGCGGCTCGTCACTGCTGGCGCTCGGGCTGGCGATGGGCTTCCTGATCGCGCTGAC
>SSMV01000098.1 GCA_004799435.1 Bradyrhizobium sp. | reverse complement strand
TCGTCAACGGGCCGGGCGAGAGCAAACACGCCGATATCGGCATTTCGCTGCCCGGCACCGGCGAGACGCCCGCCGCCCCGGTCTTCATCGACGGGGTCAAGGCCGCCACACTCCGCGGTCCTGCCATCGCCGCCGAATTCAAAACCATGGTCGAAGCCTATATCGAAAGGCGCTTCGCCCGCGAGAACGTCGCTGCGGAATAGAAGCCCGCGCGGAAACCCATTGCATGTATGAGCCGCCCCTCCACCGCCAGACCGATCGCGCCGCGCTTCACGCGTTGATTCGTCGCCGTCCGCTTGGCCTACTCATCACGTCGGGCGCGCAGGGTCTCATCGCCAACGCCATTCCCTTTCTGCTCGATCCAGATCGCGGCGAGTTTGGCGTGTTGCAGGCCCATATGGCGCGCGCCAACGGGCAATGGCGCGATCTTCAGCCCGACGGAGAAACGCTGGTCGTCTTCCAGGGCGAAGATCATTACATCTCGCCCTCCTGGTACGAGACCAAGCGCGAGACCGGCAAGGTCGTGCCGACCTGGAATTATCTGATGGTGCAGGCGCACGGTCGCGCTCGCGCCATCGAGGATCCGGTCTGGCTCAGGGCGCAAATCGAGGCGCTCACCAAGGCGCATGAAGCGTCGCGTGCGGCGCCCTGGGCGGTTGCCGATGCGCCGGAGGATTTCGTTACCGCGCAGGCGCGCCAAATCGTCGGCGTCGAGATTGAAATCGCTGCGCTCAGCGGCAAGTGGAAGGCGAGCCAGAATCGCAATGTCGCCGACCGCGCGGGGGTCGCCGAAGGTCTGGCGGGCGAGGGCGACACGGAGGCTGCGGCGATGGCTAGGATCGTACGCGATTCCGGCCCCGCGTGAATCGCATGGTCGAGGGGAATTGGGAGCCGGCCGCGGGAATCGAGCGGCTCGAAGATCAGATCGAGGAACTCCATGAGGCGATCCAGCGCAGCCGGCGGCTGAGCCTCGTCGGCTGGGTCGGCGCGGTCGCCGGGCCGGCGATGCTGCTCGCGCTCGCGCTGGGCGCGCTCGAATTCACTCCGGTTCGATTGATGCTCGGTATCGCCCTGGCGCTCGGCGGTATCGTTCTGGCCGGGGCCAGCAAGACCAGCACGGAGCAGCTCGAACTGTCGCTGCGATTGGCGGAAAGCGAACGCAAGAACGCGATCGACAGGCTCGATTTCGTCCAACCCGGCGAGCGTCAGAGCTAAGGGCTTGACAGCAGAATCAAAAGATATATCTTACTCAAAGATATATCGTGATTCGATCTTGAGTGTGTCTCTAGATTGAGATATATCGGACCATATCGTAACACAAGAAAGATACTGTAATGTTTGGACATTTCAATCGTGAGGGGCGCGATCGCTCCTGCGGCCCCGAGGGTCGCGAACGCCACATGCACCATGGTTTCGGTCGCGGCTGGCGCGGTCGCCATGGACACGGCTTTGGGCCCGGCGGCGGCTTCGAGCCGCGCGAAGGGCGCATGTTCGAAGGCGGCGACCTCAGACTGGTCATTCTCGCCATGCTCGCTCAGAAGCCGAGCCACGGCTACGAGATCATCAAGGGCCTGGGCGAGCGGGTCGGCGGCGACTACAGCCCGAGCCCCGGCGTCGTCTATCCGACGCTGACGCTGCTCGAGGACATGGGCTACGCCACGGCCTCGCAGGAATCGGGCGGACGCAAGCTCTATACCGTGACGGCGGAAGGCGAAGCCTTCCTCGCCGCCAACAAGCCGCAGGTCGACGCGATCTTCGCCCGTTTCGACGGCGCCGAGGCGTCGCGTCGCGGCGATCTCGCGCCGCTGCTGCGCGCGATGGAGAATCTGCGCATGGCGGTGCGCATCAGGGCGCGCGGCCGTGAAGCGAAGCCCGAGACGATCCAGGCCATCGCCGACGCGCTCGACACCGTCGCCAAGACGATCGAGCGTCTGTAAAGCGAGCGCAGTGGCGCGGCCCTCTGTGGCCGCGGGCAGGGACGCCCGCGCCACTCGTGATTCCACCAGAACTGCGCGGGCGCAGAGGCCCGCGCCACTGGCCGCGAATTGCACGCCGCGATTCCGCCAAGACTCCGACCTAGACCGCGCCGCCAAATAGGGTTAGCAAAAGATTAACGATTGGCCGCCGGCGCTGAATTTGCGCTGAGAAGCGGCTGCGGCGGATTGGCGAAGAGTCGGCGCGTTTTATGGTGGCAATAGCGATGAGGCGACGCGCTGGCCTGGCGCGATTTTGCGCGCTTTTCGCGCTGCTGGCGCTCTGCGGCTGCGTTGAGGCGACGGCCGAATTGGCGCCAGATCCCGACGCGGCGCAGCGGATCGTTCGCCGCGAAGGCGCCGATCTTGGTCAGGCGAGCGTCGCCATCGTTTCCGTCGAAGGCGCGCCGCTGGCCGCCACGGCGCATTTCCTCGATCAGCTCAAGCACGACGCCCAGGCGCGCGACATCGCGCTGACCGATGCGGCCAAGGCCCATTATCTCCTGCGCGGCTATCTGTCGGCTTCGACAACCGAGGACGGGGCGTCGATCGAATATGTCTGGGACGTCTTCACCCCCGACAAGCATCGCGCCCAACGCCTCAACGACGCCATCGCCGTCAAGGGCGCCGGCGCCGATCCCTGGGCGTTGGCGGGCGACGCGGCGCTCGCCAGCGTCGCCGCCAAGAGCGCCGACGATCTTGCCGCCTTTCTCTCCTATACGCCGGAGGCGACCCCGGTCGCCGCCGCGAAGCCGCCGAGCATGCCGGCGCTCAGCTACGCCGCGGCGCAATAGGCGCGTCGCGCCTTCGACAAGCTGTGGACGGGGGGCGGGCGCGCGACCGGCGTCGTTTGCGCGTCATATTGTTCAAGGCCGCCCCCGCTGCTATGACCCCGCGCAACTTCCCGCCGCGCGGCTTTGGGCAGCGTGGCCTTCCGAAGCGTGGCTTGGCGGAAATTCGGCGTCCGCCAACGCGTCCTGGAGCTGCGGCATGCTGGGCAATATGAAAATACTGGCCGGAAACGCCAACCCGCCGCTCGCCGAGGCGATCGCCGCCTATCTCGGCGAACCGCTCACCCGCTGCCACGTGCGCCGCTTCGCCGACCTCGAAATCTTCGTCGAGATTCTCGAAAATGTCCGCGGCCGCGACGCTTTCATCATTCAGTCGACCTCCTTTCCGACCAACGACAATCTGATGGAGCTTCTGATCATGATCGACGCGTTGCGCCGCGCCTCGGCGCAGCGCATCACCGCGGTCATTCCCTATTTCGGCTACGCGCGGCAGGATCGCAAACCGGGGCCGCGTTCGCCGATCTCGGCCAAGCTGGTCGCCAATCTGCTCACCCGCGCCGGCGCCGACCGCGTGCTCACCGTCGATCTGCACGCCGGTCAGATTCAGGGCTTTTTCGACATTCCGACCGACAATCTCTTCGCCGCGCCGACGATGGTGCGCGACATCAAGGAACGCGGCATCGCTGAAAACGCCATGGTGGTGTCGCCCGACGTCGGCGGCGTGGTGCGCGCCAGAGCCTTCGCCAAGCGCCTCGACGCGCCGCTCGCCATCGTCGACAAGCGGCGCGAGCGTGCCGGCGAATCTGAGGTGATGAACATCATCGGCGACGTCGCCGGCCGCAATTGCGTGCTGCTCGACGACATCATCGACAGCGGCGGCACGCTATGCAACGCCGCCGACGCGCTCATCGCCAAGGGCGCGGCCAGCGTCTCGGCCTATATCACCCATGGCGTGCTGTCGGGCGGCGCGGTGGCCCGCATATCCGCTTCGCAGCTCACCGAACTGGTGCTCACCGACACGATCGCGCCGACCGAGGCGGTCAGGGTCGCGCGCAACATCCGTGTCATTTCCATCGCGCCGCTGATCGGCGAGGCGATCGCGCGGATCGCCAAGGAAGAGAGCGTCTCGATCCTGTTCGACTGAGCGCCGGTGTGCGGCGCGATGTTGCGGAAGCGTCATGAGACGAGCGGCAGTTTTCGGCAACGCCGGCGGCGGAAAATCGACCCTGGCCCGGCGATTGGCCGAGATCACCGGGCTGCCGCTCTATGTCCTCGACAGGATTCAATTCCGGCAAGGCGGCGAGCCTGCGCCGCGTGAGGAATATCTGGAAGCGCACCGCGATCTTTTGACGCGGGAGGCCTGGATCATCGACGGTTACGGCGACACGGACACCGCGTGGGAGCGTTTTGGCGCCGCCGACACATTGATCTACGTCGATCTCGCTCTGCCGCATCACTATTGGCGGGTGACCAAGCGCCTTGTCGGCGGCCTGTTCGCCGACCCTGAGGGCTGGCCGAAAGACAGCCCGCTGTGGCGCAGCACGATGTCGAGTTACAGGGTCATACCGCTCTGCCATCGCCATCTGACGCCGAGATACCGGCGGCTGGTCGCCGAAATGGCGGCGTCGAAACGCGTCGCTTATCTGCGCTCGCCGCGCCAAATGGCGGCGTTCCTGCACGAGGTCGAAGCCGAATTCGCCGTTTCGCCGCGACCCTGAAATGCCAGCGGCCCGCTTGACTCTCCATTCGCCGCCGCCAGTATGTTTAAGTGATCGGTCGGGCGCTCGACGCTCCGGAATATTCGCCGCTCAGCCGGCGACGGATAGGGCGGGGCGCGGCGACCTGATCGAGGCAAACAGGGAGTGGATCATGGCCCGTCGGATTTCCGCATTGCTATCGGGGCTTGCCGCCGCCGCATTGGTTTCGGCCGCCGCATTCGCCGCCGACGTCAAACCCGCCGTGATCTACGACCTCGGCGGCAAGTTCGATAAATCCTTCAACGAGGGCGTTTTCAACGGCGCGCAGAAGTTCAAGAAGGATTCTGGCGTCGATTTCCGTGATCTCGAGATTCAGAACGACGCTCAGCGCGAGCAGGTGCTGCGCAAATTCGCCAAGGACGGTTTCTCGCCGATCATGACGGTCGGCTTCGCCTGGGCGACCGCGCTCGGCAAGATCGCCGACGAATTCCCCGACACCAAGTTCGGCATCATCGACATGGTGGTCGACAAGCCCAATGTTCAGTCGATCGTATTCAAGGAGCAGGAGGGCTCGTTCCTGGTCGGCGTCATCGCCGCCAAGACCTCCAAGACCGGCAAGGTCGGTTTCGTCGGCGGCATGGACATTCCGCTGATTTCGAAATTTGAGTGCGGCTACGCCCAGGGCGTCGCCTACGCCACCGGCGGCAAGGACGAAGTCTTCGCCAATATGACCGGCACGACGCCAGCGGCCTGGAACGATCCGGTCAAGGGCGGCGAACTCGCCAAATCGCAGATCGATCGCGGCGCCGACATCGTCTACGCCGCCGCCGGCGCGACGGGGCAGGGCGTGTTGAAAGCCGCCGCCGACGCCGACAAGCTCAGCATCGGCGTCGACTCGGATCAGGACTACCTGTTCCCCGGCAAGGTGCTGACCTCGATGCTCAAGCATGTCGATGTCGCCACCTATGATTCCTTTATGGACGCCAAGAACGGCACCTGGAAGGCCGGCATCCAGGCGCTTGGCCTCAAGGAAGGCGGCGTCGATTTCGCCACCGACGAATGGAACAAGACCGTGCTGACCGCCGACGCCAAGGCGGCGGCCGACGCCGCCAAGGCCGACATCATCGCCGGCAAGATCACGGTCCACGACTACACCGCCGACAATAAGTGCCCGAACTGATCGCCGAATTAAACGTCTGGCCTCTCGTCTGAGCCACGCCCTCTTTCCCTCGTCCGAGGGAAAGAGGGTTCGCTCGGGCGGAGCGGCCAGAGCGGCGCAGCGAGCTTAAAGAGCCCGGTTTTCGTCACCTCATTTCGCGCGAGCGTCGCCAGTGGATCCTCAAGCGTCCGCCGCCCCCGCGATCGAGTTGATCGGCATCGACAAGCGGTTCGGCGCGGTTCACGCCAATTCTAACGTCAATCTCAAGATCGAACGCGGCGTCATCCATGGCGTCGTCGGCGAGAACGGCGCCGGCAAATCGACGCTGATGTCGATCCTCTATGGATTCTATGAGGCCGACGCGGGCGAAATTCAGATCAATGGCAAGCCGGTTCGCATCCGCTCCTCGCGCGAGGCGATCGATCATGGCATCGGCATGGTCCATCAGCACTTCATGCTGGTTCAGCCCCTCAGCGTGCTGGAAAACGTCATGCTCGGCGCCGAGGGCGGGCCGCTGCTCGCCGGCGGCGCCAAGGCGATCCGCAAGAAGCTCAGCGAACTCGGCGCCGAATATGGCCTGCAGGTCGATCCCGACGCGATCGTCGGCGAATTGCCGGTCGGCCTGCAGCAGCGGGTTGAAATTCTGAAAGCGCTGGTGCGCGGCGCCGAAATACTGGTGCTCGACGAGCCGACCGCGGTGTTGACGCCGCCCGAGGCCGATCAGCTTTTCGACATGCTGCGCGTGCTGAAGCGCCAGAACAAGACGATCCTCTTCATCACCCATAAGCTGCGCGAGATCATGGATCTCGCCGATCGCGTCTCGGTGATGCGGCGCGGCGAGATCGTCGCCACCTATGAGACGGCGGCGACCTCGCCGCCTCAGCTCGCCGACGCGATGGTCGGGCGCAAGGTCATTCTCAAAATCGACAAAGGCCCGGCCCATCCCGGCGGCGTTGCGCTGGAAGCGCGCGACCTCGTGGTGCTTGACGACCGCGGTGTGGCGCGGGTGCAGGGCGTCTCCTTCGCCTTGCGCGAGGGCGAAATTCTTGGGTTGGCCGGCGTCGCCGGCAATGGGCAATCGGAATTGCTGGAGGCGCTGGCCGGCATCAGGCCGATCGCCAGCGGCGAGATTCTGGTCGACGGCCGGCCGCTGCCGCCCTTGGCCTTCGACGCGCGGGCGATGCGCGCGCTGGGCGTCGGCCATATTCCCGAAGATCGCCAGCGCGTCGGCCTGGTGATGCCCTTCGAGGCTTGCGAAAGCGCGATGCTCGGCTTCCATCGCCAGCCCGCTTTCGGCCAGGGCGTGTTCTTCTCCCGCAGCGCCATCATCGCCGATGCGGCGCGGCTCATGGAGGCCTTCGACGTACGCCCGCGCGCGCCGCTGTTGAAAACGGCGAATTTCTCGGGCGGCAATCAGCAGAAAATCGTGCTGGCGCGCGAGATCGACCACAATCCCCGCATCATGCTGATCGGCCAGCCGACGCGCGGCGTCGACATTGGCGCGATCGAATTCATCCATAAGCGCATCGTCGCCGAGCGCGACGCCGGCAAGGCGATCCTGCTGGTGTCGGTCGAACTCGACGAAATCTTCGCCCTTTCCGATCGCATCGCCGTGCTCTGCGGCGGCCGCATCACCGGCGAGCGCAACCCCGATCAGACCGACGCGCAGGATCTCGGGTTGCTGATGGCCGGCGTCAGCGAGCGCGCGGCGTGAGCGCGCCGCTCAAACCCCTGCCGGCCTGGGCCGATGTCGCGCTGATCCCGCTGGTCAATGTGGCGGCGGCCTTTTTCATTTCAGGTTTGGTCGTGCTGGCGATCGGCGAGAATCCGCTCGAGGCGGTCAAGCTCTTGATCGTCGGCGCGCTCGGCGATCTCGAAGGCATCGGCTTCACGCTCTATTACGCGACGAGTTTCATCTTCACCGGGCTGGCGGTGGCGATCTGTTTTCATGCCGGCCTCTTCAACATCGGCGTCGAAGGTCAGGCCTATGTCGCGGGCCTCGGCGCGGCGCTCGTGTCGCTTTATCTCGGCGCCTTTCTGCCGGGCTATAGTCTGGCGATCGTGGCGATCCTCGCCGGCGCCTTGTTCGGCGCGGCTTTCGCCGCGATTCCCGGCTATCTTCAGGCCAAGCGCGACGCGCATATCGTCATCACGACGATCATGTTCAATTACGTCGCCTCGGCGCTGATGGGCTATCTGCTGGTCGACGTGCTGCGCACGCCGGGACAGATGAACGCCGAGACGCCCGGCTTCCCCCATTACGGCGACGTACCGCAGTTCCACGAATTGCTGAAGCCGCTCGGCATCCACTGGCCGGTCACGCCCTTCAATCTCACCTTCCTGCTCGCGCTCGCCTGCGCCTTCGGCGTCTGGGCGCTGATCTGGCGCACGCGGCTCGGCTATGCGATCCGGGCGGTGGGCGCCAATCCGACCGCGGCGATCTATGGCGGCATTTCGCCGGCCCGCGTCGTCATTGTCACGACGCTGCTGTCGGGCGCGCTCGCTGGCGGCATGGCGGCTAATGTCATCCTCGGCGAGGAGCATCGCCTGATCCTCGAATATACCGCCGGCTTTGGCTTCGTCGGCATCGCGGTGGCGCTGATGGGGCGTGCCCATCCGGCAGGTATCGTGCTGGCGGCGATCCTGTTCGGCGTCCTCTATCAGGGCGGCGCTGAACTCGCATTCGACAAGCCGAAAATCAGCCGCGACATGATCGTGGTGATTCAGGGCCTCGTCGTGCTCTTCGCCGGCGCGCTGGAGCATATGTTCCGTCGGCCGGTGGCGGCGCTGTTGGCGCGCCGCACCACGCAACCGCCGATCTGAGGGGCGATATGGAAGGATTTGACGCCTTCATCGTCGTCTTCGGCTCCGGCCTCCGGCTTGCGGTGCCGCTGATCCTCGCCTGTCTCGCCGGCCTGTGGTCGGAGCGTTCGGGCATCGTCGACATCGGGCTCGAGGGCAAGATGCTGGTCGGCGCCTTCGCCGGAGCGGCGATCGCCACTTTCACCGGCGATCCCTGGACCGGGCTGCTCGCCGGCGTCGCGGCGTCGGTTCTGGTGTCGCTCATCCATGGCTATGCGTCGATCGATCAGCGCGCCAATCAGATCGTCTCCGGCACCGCGATCAACATGGTCGCCGACGGCCTCACCGCGCTGATCGGCAATGCCGTATGGTCGCAGGGCGGCCGCACGCCGCAACTGCCCGACAGCGCGCTGTTTCATGCGATCGATCTGCCTTTTGCGCAGAGTTTCGGCGGCGTGCCGATCCTCGGGCCGATCTATCGCCATCTTATTTCCGGCCATGACATCGTCACCTATTTCGCTTTCGCGCTGGTGCCGCTGACCTATTGGGCGCTTTACAGCACGCGCTTTGGGCTGCGCCTGCGCGCGGTCGGCGAAAACCCGGCGGCGGTGGACACCGCCGGCATATCGGTGCGCGCCTTGCGTTACAGCGCGGTCGTCATCTGCGGCGTGCTGGTTGGTTTGTCGGGCGTCTATCTGTCGCTCGCGCAAGCCGCCTATTTCCAGCCGCATATGAGCGCCGGCAAGGGCTTCATTGCTCTTGCCGCGCTCGTCTTCGCCAAATGGCGGCCGTGGCCGGCGCTGGCGACCTGCCTGCTGTTCGGCTTTCTCGACGCGCTGTCGATCCGCCTGCAGGGCATGGTGCTGCCCGGCATCGGCCCAGTGCCGGTGCAGGCGATCGAGGCGCTGCCCTATCTTTTAACGGTGGTGCTGCTCGCCGGCTTTATCGGCAAAGCGACGCCGCCGCGCGCGTCTGGAATTCCTTATGTCAAAGAGCGCTGAAGCCGATCTCGCCGCGCTCTTTTCCGCCGCCAAAGCCGCGCAGGCGAGCGCCTATGCGCCCTATTCGCGTTTCAAAGTCGGCGCGGCGATCCGCACCGCGGGCGGCGCCGTCTATTCCGGCTGCAACGTCGAGAACGCGGCCTATCCGCAGGGCGCCTGCGCCGAGGCTGCCGCAATCGCGGCGATGGCGCTGGCGGGCGAACGCAGGATCGCCGACATTCTCGTCATCGGCGACGGCAAGGACCTCTGCACGCCCTGCGGCGGTTGCCGCCAGCGCATCCGCGAATTCGCCGACGCTTCGACGCGCATTCATGTCGCCGGGCCGGAAGGCGTGCGCAAAACTTTCACGCTGGAGGAATTGCTGCCGCATTCTTTCGGGCCGGCAAATTTAGGGCGGGGGACTCCTTGAACACGCAATCCGCCGCCGCAATCGCCGCGCTTGCTCAACGCGGCGTGACCTCGCTGCCGCCGCTTGGCATCGTGCTCGGCTCCGGGCTCGGGGGCCTTGTCGACGAAGCGCAAGACGCGCTCGTCATTCCTTATGCCGAGATTCCCGGCTTTCCCGTGCCGAGCGTCGCCGGCCATAGCGGGCGCCTCGTCGTCGCGACGCTTGCGGGCAAGCGCGTCGCGCTGTTTCAGGGCCGCGGCCATTATTACGAACGCGGCGACGCGCGGGCGATGTTCGCCGCGATCGAAACCTTCCAGGCGCTCGGCGGCCGGACGCTGGTGTTGACCAACGCCGCTGGCGGCCTCGATCCCGCCTGGTCGCCGCCGACCCTTGCGGCGATTGTCGATCACATCAACTACGCCGGCGCAAATCCGCTGATCGGCCTGCCGAGCGACAAGCGTTTCGTGCCGCTGACGGAAGCCTATGACCGACGCCTGCTGGCGACGATGAAACAGGCGGCGACAAGCGCCGGGATCGCGCTACGCGAAGGCGTCTATATGTGGTTCTCCGGTCCGAGCTTCGAGACGCCGGCGGAAATCCGCGCGGCAAAAATCCTCGGCGCCGATCTTGTCGGCATGTCGACCGTGCCGGAAACCCTGATCGCCCGCTATTTCGGGTTGCGCGTCGCCGCCGTCTCTCTGGTCACCAATTTCGCCGCCGGTCTCTCGGGCGGCGATCCGAGCCACGAGGAAACGCAGGCGGTCGCGGCGCGCGGCTCGCGCCAGTTTCGCGCGCTTCTCAAGGCCTTCGTCGCCGCCCATGAGGACGCGCCGTGACGCTGCCGCAGGAGATCATTCGCGCCAAGCGCGACGGCCGCGCTCTGAGTGAAGCGGAGATCGGCGAATTCATCGCCGGGCTCACCTCGGGCGCGGTGACCGAAGGTCAGGCCGCCGCTTTCGCCATGGCGGTGTTTTTTCGCGGTATGGAGCTCGACGAGCGCGTTGCGCTGACACGGGCGATGACGGCCTCGGGCGCGACGCTCGACTGGAGCGTGTTGAATCTCCCCGGGCCGGTGGTCGACAAACACTCGACCGGCGGCGTCGGCGATAATGTCTCGCTGATGCTGGCGCCGATGCTCGCCGCCTGCGGCGCCTATGTGCCGATGATTTCCGGCCGCGGCCTCGGCCATACCGGCGGCACGCTCGACAAGCTCGATTCGATCCCCGGCTATGTCTCGCAGCCGGATATCAATCTGTTCGGCAAGGTGGTCGCCGAGGCAGGCTGCGCGATCATCGGCCAGACCGCCGATCTCGCGCCCGCCGACCGGCGCCTTTACGCTATTCGCGACGTGACGGCGACGGTCGAGTCGATCCCGCTCATCACCGCTTCGATCCTGTCGAAGAAACTTGCCGCCGGGCTGCAGGCGCTGGCGATGGACGTCAAGACCGGTTCGGGCGCCTTCATGACGACGATGGAGGGCGCGCGCGAACTCGCGGCAAGCATCGCCTCGGTCGCCAATGGCGCCGGCCTGCCGACCGTCGCGTTGATCACCGACATGAACGAACCTTTGGCCACCGCCGCCGGCAATGCGGTCGAGATTATCAATGCGGTCGATTATCTCACCGGCGATCAACGCGACGCGCGGCTGCATTCCGTCACGCTGGCGCTCGGCGCCGAACTCCTGATGCTGGCCGGTCTGGCGCGCGATCGCCTCGCTGCGCGCGCCGCGCTGGAACGCAGTCTGGCCAATGGCGCGGCGGCGGAACGGTTCGAGCGCATGGTGGCGGCGCTCGGCGGCCCGACCGATCTGCTGACGCAGGCGCGCGCCTTGCTGCCAGAGGCGCCGTTGCGGGTGGCGGTCGCGCCGGAGCGCGCCGGCTATGTGCAGGCGATCGACGCGCGCGAAATCGGGCTTGGGGTGGTCGAGCTTGGCGGCGGGCGGGCGCGGGCGAGCGACGCCGTCGATCCGGCGGTCGGCTTCACCGGGCTGGCCGGAATCGGCGACGAGGTCTCGGCCGAGGCGCCGCTGGCGCTGGTTCACGCGCGCGATGCGGGAAGCGCCGAGGCGGCGATAAAGCGTCTGCGCGCCGCCTATCGCGTCGATGCAGCGCCGCCGCTCGCCAAGCGCGAGCCGGTGATCGCCCGCGTCGCCGGCGGATCGACGGCTTGACCATCCTGATTGCGATTGGCGGCTGGGACGGCGCGCCATGGGTCGAGGCCTTGCAGGCGGCCTTGCCCGGCCGCGCCTTCGCGACACCCGAGACTGTGACCGATCGCGCCGCCATCCGCTACGCGGTGTGCTGGCGGCAGGCGCCGGGTTCGCTCGCCGATCTGCCCAATCTGCAGGCGATCTTCTCGGTCGGCGCCGGCGTCGACCATCTGTTTCATGATCCCTTCCTGCCGCAGGTCCCGATCGTACGGCTCGTCGATCCCGATCTGCGCGACCGGATGGGCGAATGGGTCGTGCTGCAGGCGCTGCTGCATCATCGCCAGCAGCGCCGTTACGATCGCCAGCAGCAGGAGCGCCTGTGGCGGCAGGATTCCGATCAGCCGGCAGCGGCGCAAGTTCGCGTCTCCATCATGGGCCTGGGCGAACTTGGCCTCGACGCGGCGCGCAAACTGAGCACGATCGGCTTTAAGGTTGCCGGCTGGAGCCGCAGCCTGAAGGCGGCGGAGGGGATCGATTGTTTTGCCGGCGAACGCGGGCTTAATGCAATGCTGGCGCGCAGTGACATTCTGGTGGCGCTGCTGCCGCTGACGGTGGAGACGCGCGGCATTCTCAATCGCGATCTTTTCGCCAGGCTGCCGCACGACGGCGCGCTCGGCGGCCCGGTGCTGATCAATGGCGGCCGAGGCGGGCTGCAGATTGAGGCCGATATTCTCGCCGCGCTCGACGATGGGGTTCTGAAGGCCGCGTCGCTCGACGTGTTCGAGACCGAACCGCTGCCCGAAGCTTCACCGCTCTGGCGGCATCCCAATGTCTATATCAGCCCGCATAATGCGGCGATTTCCGCGCCGCGTCCGGTGGCGCGCTATATTGCCGAACAGATCGCGGCTCACGAACGCGGCGAGCCGCTGCGCAATGTGGTGGATCGGGGCAGGGGCTACTGACCCCGCACGCAGCGCGCTCGGTCTGCACTTGCGCGGGGTCGGTTCATGCGCTAGACACTGAACTGTATGGTTCAGTATACAACAACCCGCCTTGACGCTTCGTTCGCCGCGCTCTCGGACGCCACGCGACGCGGCGTTCTGGAACAGCTCGGACGTGCGGACGCTTCGATCACGGAGCTTGCCGAGAAATTCCATATGACCCTGACGGGCATGAAGAAGCACGTCGGCGTCCTGGAAGAGGCGGGGCTCGTCGCCACGGAGAAGGTCGGGCGCGTGCGGACCTGCAAGCTCGGCCTAAGCGGGCTGGAAGAAGAAGCGGCATGGATCGAGAGGCGCCGCCAGCTTTGGGCGGCGCGCTTCGACGATCTGGACAGGGTCGTCGAGGACATGAAGCGAAAGGAAAAGTCCGGTGGACGCAGGAAAAGAGTGTGAGCCCGCCCCGATGAAAAACCGCACGACAACGGAACGGAAGTCCGAGCGCGAGCTCGTCGTGACCCGAAGCTTCAATGGCCCGGCGCGCATTGTGTTCGAGGCCTGGATCAAGCCCGAGCTGCTCAAGCGCTGGTGGGCGCCGAAGTCGACCGGCGTCACCCTGCTGTCCTGCGAAGCGGATGTTCGTGTCGGCGGCAAGTATCGTTTCGAATTCGGCCTCGAAGGCTCGCAGCCCATGGCCTTCTTCGGCCGCTATCTCGAAGTGACGCCGCATTCGCGTCTCGTCTGGACAAATGACGAAAGCGACGATGGCGCGGTCACAACGGTGACGTTGGAGGAAACGGGCGGCAAGACGCTGCTTGTCATGCGCGAAACCTATCCCTCGAAAGAAGCGCTCGACCGCGCCATCGCGGGGATGGAAGGCGGAATGCCCGAGATGTTCGAGCAACTGGACGAACTGCTCG
>SSMV01000097.1 GCA_004799435.1 Bradyrhizobium sp. | reverse complement strand
GATATGGCGGAACGAACATGAAATCGCCGGCCGACATCTCGACGAACTCCTGAAAGTTCTCGCCGAAATAAATGCGGGCGGCCCCTGACAGCAGATAGGCGCCCGTCTCGGCTTCGCCGTGATGGTGGGGCAAGGAGCGGAAGCCGGGCGCGTTGCTCGCCTTGCCGAACCAAAGTTTCGTCGATGACGTGACTTTCGGACCGACTCCAGTCACCAGCGCAAGGCCGCCCGATTGCGCAGTGGCGGCGCTCTCTGCGCCTTGCCTCGTCACGATCGGCCTGCCGCTCACGCCCAATTCCGGCTCCCGCTCCGCTTGAGCGCCGAATCTGCCAAGCCTCCGAGGCATGCGCAAGTCTTTAACGACCAAAGCATCAGCGGCGCGATAAAGCGGCGAACGCGCCGGCGAAAGCCTTGGGCAGCGGCGAGGCGTAGGGGCCACGCTTGGATGTCGCCAGGCCGAGCCCGACCAGCGCCTCGGCGAGCTTGACCGCCGCGGCGACGCCGTCGACCACCGGTAATCCATGACGGCAAGCCAGCGCCGCGGAGAGATCGGCCATGCCGGCGCAGCCGAGCACGATCGCATCCGCGCCGTCCTCAGCCATCGCGCGGTCGATCTCCGCCGACAATTTCTCCCGCGCGTCCGACGCCGGATCGTCGAGCCTCAGCACCGGAACCTCGCAGGCCCGCACCCGCGCGCAGCGCGCAGCGAGGCCATATTTCGCCAGATTGGCCTCGATCGGCGCGATCGAGCGCGACAGCGTCGTGACGACGCTAAAGCGATGGGCGATCAGCGCGGCGACATGAAACGCCGCCTCGCCGACGCCGATCACCGGCCCGCGCGCGACCGACCGCGCCGCCTCCAGCCCCGTGTCGTCGAAACAGGCGATGATGAAAGCATCGAAGCCGGCGCTGTCTCCTTTGGCGACTTCCTCGACGAGGCCCGGCGCCGCGAAGACTTCGTCGAAATAGCCTTCGATCGAGGCCGGGCCGCTCGCCGGATTGACGGCGCTGATCTCGACGCCTGCCCGCGCCGCGGCGCGCGCGGCCGCGCTGATGCGCTCGGTCATGCTCGCGGATGTATTGGGATTGACGACCAGCAGCCGCATCCGCGCCTCACGCCTGGCCTGCGTCTGAGCCATGCCGCTTCTGTCTCGCGTTCAGGATCGAGATCGAGAACAGCGCGATCGCGATAACCGCGAAAGAGACGGCCGTCGTCGAAGTTCCGAGCGCGTAAATGTCGGGGTTTGTCACCGTCGTCGTAAGCGCCTGCAGTTCCATCGGCAGCGTATTGTGTTCGCCCATGGTCTGGCTGGAGCGCGCGATTTCGTCCCACGAAAGCGTGAAGCCGAAAAGACCGACTCCGACCACCGACGGCGCGACGATCGGCAGCACCACGTGGCGCAAGGTCTGCCAAGGCGTTGCGCCTTGATCGCGCGCGGCTTCCTCGTAGCGCGCGTCGAAGCGATTGAAAATCGCGAACATCACCAGAAGACCGAACGGCAACGTCCATGTCAGGTGGGCGCCAAGGCCCGAGGTGAACTGACCCATCGACGTGGTGAAGTCATCCGCAATCCAGGACGGGGCGTAATTCTTGATGAGATCGTCGAGAACGTGAAACTCGATCGCGATGCCGAGCGAGGTGACGATCGACGGCACGATCAGGCTCGCGACCGCCACATAGAACAGCGCGTTCGAGCCGACGAATCTCTTGCGAAACGCCAGTCCCGCCATCAAGGACAATACGACCGTCAGCGCCATGACGACGAGGCCCAGCGCAAGCGAACGCCGGAAGGCCCCGGCAATGTCGACGATGCCGCCGCCCTCCCAGAGACGGTAGAACCAGTGCAGAGACACGCCGTTCATCGGAAAGGTCAGGCCGCCGCCCGGTCCCTGAAACGAGAGGATGAAAATCACGATCATCGGCCCGTACAGGAACAGCACGAAAAGCGCGAAGAATGCGGCGAGCCCGTAGAAGGCGAGCGGGCGTCCCTCGTTCATCTAGAGCTCCTTGCGAATGTCGACGATGCGATTGAGGACGCCGATGATGACCATCGTTGCGACGAGCAGGATGACCGCGCTGGCGGCGGCGGGCGGAAACTGCAGCGCGTCGAGCCGCGTCGCGACGATCTTGCCGGCGGAGGCGATTTGTCCGCCGCCCATCACGCTGAAGGTGATGTAGTCGCCCATCACGATCGTGATGACGAAGATCGAGCCGATGGCGATGCCGGGCTTGCTGAGCGGCATGATCACATTGGTCAGCATCTGCCAAGCGCTGGCGCCCGAGTCATAGGCAGCCTCGATCAGGCGCCGGTCGATGCGCATCATCGAATTGAAGATCGGCGCGACCATGAAAAACGTGAAAAGGTGCACGAAGGCGAGCGCAACGGAGAATTGCGAATAAAGTAGCCACTCCACGGGCGCGTTGACCAGATGCGCGCTCATCAGCAGCTGGTTCACCAGCCCATTGCGCCCCAATAGCGGAATCCAGGAAATCATGCGGATGACGTTCGAGGTCCAGAATGGGATCGTGCAGACGAGAAACAGGACCATCTGCGTCGTCGCGCTGCGCACGTAGAAGGCGAGGAAATAGGCGACGGTGAAGCCGATCGAGAGCGTCAGCGCCCAGACGATCAAACAGAATTTGGCGGTCGACAGATAGGTCGCCAGCATCGTGCAGAGGTTGGGCAGATCCGCCAGGCAGCCTTCGAAACTCTCGGTATAGCTTCGTGTGGTGAAGGCCGGGATCATTTCATATTCGTTGTAGTCCCAGAAGCTCACCATGATGACGAAGCAGAGCGGCAGCACGAAGAACGCCGCGAAGACGAGGCCGAAGGGCATCGCCTGTAGCCAGCCGGGGAGGCCCTGGCTTTCGAGAGGTGCGCGGGAGGTCGCCATGGAGTCTCGACGGTTCGAAGAGAGCGCTACCCGGCGTTTGTCGGTGCGCGTTCGAATGAGGGGCGCCGGAGGCTCGAGCGCCCCTCATCCGGCCGGCTTCATCCCGCGCGAGCGGGAGAAGTAAACGCCGTCACGCCGCGATGAACTCGTTCCATTTGCGGACCATGTAATCGTTCTCGTCCATCACGGCGTTCCAGCAGGCGACATTGCCCATGCGGTCGTCGTAGGAGCCGCCGTCGCGCGTCGCGCCCGCCTTTTCGAGGAGCGAGCCGTCGGGGCCATGGATGTCCTTCTCGGCGGGCTTGCCTTCCATCCAATAGGCCCACTCGTAAGGCTCCATGTTCGCTTTCGCGGTGGAGAGTACGGCCGAGTAATAGCCCTGGCGGTTGAGATAGGCGCCGGCCCAGCCCGACAGATACCAGTTGACGAACTCATAGGCCCATTCTTGCTGCTTGGCGTTCGTGCCTTTCGAGAAGCAGAAGCCCGACGCCCAGGAGCGATAGCCTTCCTTGAGCGGCTGGAAGACGCAGGGAATACCCTTGGTGCGCACCGCGGTGACGGCGGGCGACCACATCGACTGGATGACCGTCTCCCCCGAGGCCATCAGGTTGACGCTCTCGTTGAAGTCCTTCCAGAAGGCGCGGAACTGGCCTGCTTTCTTGGCTTCGGTGAGAACGCCGACCGTCATGTCGATCTCGGCCTTCGTCATGTTGCCCTTGTCGGGATATTTGTATTTGCCCATCGACTCGACGACCATCGCCGCGTCCATGATGCCGATCGAGGGAATGTCGAGAATTGCGGCCTTGCCCTTGAACTCGGGGTTGAGCAGCTCGGCCCAGGAGTTGATCGGCCGCTTGATCAGGTCGGGCCGGATGCCGAGCGTGTCGGCGTTATAGACCGTCGGGATGAGCGTCACCCATTCGGTCTCCGTCTTCGAAAACGTCTTCGAATGCGGTCCTTCGAGGAACATCACTTTCTTGGGCGCGGTGCCCTGGTCGCCGATAACCTTGCCGTCGGGCAATTGGCCCTTGGTGAAAATCGGCGTGATGTTGTCGAACTCTTTGATCTTCTTGGCGTCCATAGGCAGGATGTTGCCCGACGGCACGAGCTTCTTCAGGCTGAAATACTCAGTGTCGAGAATGTCGAACGAATTGGGCTGGGTCGCCACGCGCTTGGTGACGTCGTCGGTCGTGGCGACGATGTTCTGAATGGTGATGCCGGTGTCGGCCAACACTTTCTTGGTGATGTCGTCGGATTGATTGACCGCCGTGCCGAGGTAACGCAGCACTTTTTCCTCGGCCGACCAGACCGCCGGCGCCGGAAAGCTCGAAACGACGCCTGCTCCGGCGAGCGCGCCGGCCGCCTTGAGGAGATTGCGCCGCGTGACGCCGGCGCCGGCGTTTTTGTGCCTCTTCGTCATGCTTATGTCCTCCTTGAAAACACCGGCGCCGCTCAGGACGCCGGCGAAAGCGGGTGAATGTCCTCGTCGCGCCAGGCGAGACCAATGCGATCGCCAACCGCGAGCGGCGTCGCCGCAAATTCCGCGTCGTTCAGAATCGCCGAAAGGTCGCGCGCCCCGCCGCCCTCAAGCCCGACGTGATAGGATGCGCCCTGATATTCGACGCTGGCGACGGCTGCGCCGAAGCGCGAAAGATTGGAAAGTTCGGGAACAAGTTTCACGCGGTCGGCGCGCACCGCGATCATGCCGGCCGGGGTTTCGATCACATTGTGGCCGCCGAGAAACCGGGCGACGAATTCGCTCGCCGGCTTCTCGAAGACCTCAAGCGCGGAGCCGGCCTGTTCTATCTTTCCCTTGTTCATCACCACGACCAGGTCGGCGAGCGCGAGGGCTTCGTCCTGGCCGTGGGTCACATGAACGAAGGGAATGCCGAGACGCCGCTGCAACCGCCGCAACTCGGCGCGCATGCGCACACGCAGGAACGGGTCAAGCGCCGACAGAGGCTCGTCCAGCAGAAGGATCTGTGGATGGGTGATGAGCGCACGCGCCAGCGCGACCCGCTGCTGCTGGCCGCCCGAGAGCTGAGCGGGAACGCGCTGGGCGAAAGGCGTCATGGCGACGAGTTCGAGAAACTCCATCGCCTGAGCGCGCCGCTTCGCCTTTTCGACGCCGCGCATCTTTTGCGAGAAGGCGACGTTGTCGACGCAGTTGAGATGCGGGAACAGCGCATAGCTCTGAAACATCATCGCCGTACCGCGCTTGGCGGGCGGCAAATCGGTGACATTGGCGCCGCCGATCAGAATGTCGCCTTCGCTGACCCCCTCGTGGCCGGCGATCATCCGCAGCGTCGAGGTCTTGCCGCATCCCGAAGGGCCGAGCAGGCAGCAATAGGCGTCGGCCGGCACTTTCAGATCGATGGCCTCGACGGCGAGCGTCGCGCCGTAGCGCTTGCTGACGTGGACGAGTTCGAGATTGGCGGACTGGGCCATGGCGCTCATGCGACGAGATGAATCTCGACACACGGCAGCAAGGGCCGTGCCACGTCGCAGAGAAGTAGCGCGCTTTGACGGATAAGGACTTTTTGCGCGCCCCTCAGCGGAGCGCCGCAACCTTGGGCGCCTGATGTCTACAAAAAAGGCGATTTTGTATACAAACTACCATGGCGAAGCGGCGCTTCCTGTGGCAGAAACGAAGGGATCGGCGCCGCGCCGCTCGCACGCGCAATCCAAGATGACGAAACACGAAATTCCGCAGAAATCGCCGCAACAGGCGCGCGGCGGCAGGGCCGAGGCGATCTACCGCGGCATTTTCGAGGCGGTGGTCGAACATCGCCTGCCGCCGGGCGCGAAGCTCGCCGAAGAGCAACTTGGCGCGATCTATGGCGCGAGCCGCACGATCGTGCGCAGCGCGCTGCAGGCCCTCGCGCACGACCATATCGTGACCATCGCGCGCCACCGGGGCGCGTTTGTCTCCGCCCCGACGATCGCCGACGCGCAGGATGTCTTCTTCAGCCGCAAGCTGCTCGAATCGGCGATCGCCCGGGAAGCGGCGCAGCGCATCAAACCTGCCGACGTCACCCGCCTGCGCCGGATATTGGCGCAGGAATCGGAGGCGTTGCGGCGCGGCGACCGCCAGAAGGCAATTAGCCTGTCGGGCGGCTTCCACATCGCCATCGCCGCCATCTGCGGCGAAGGCGCACTGACCCAATTCCTGCGCAGCCTGATTTCGCGCTCGTCGCTGGTGATCGCGCTATACGGCCGAGGGCCGGCTTCGGAGTGCGGTCACGACGAACATGTCGCCCTTGTCAGCGCCCTGGCGGCGGGCGACGGCGAGCGGGCCGCCGCGGCGATGGGGGAACATCTCGACCACATTGTGGCCGATCTCACGCTGGCCGAGCGCGAGGCGGAACCGGTCGATCTGGCGGCGATCCTTCGCGCCTGAGGCCGCCGCCGCCCCGAGCCGCCGGCGCCGCGCACTTGCGATAGCGTCGCCCGATTCATTATAGTGCGCCGCAACCCGGGCCGATTGGGTGAGACGGAGCGCTGTCATGCGGATCGGCAAGTTTCTCTATTACGGCGACTTCGTCGTCATCCCAATCGTAGTTTTCGTGCTGGCGGCTCTGGCCGTCGGTTCCGACTGGCCGGGGGGAACGCTCGAGTGGGGCGCCAGCCTCCTTTTCGGTGCGGCGCTTTGGACGCTGATCGAATATCTCATTCATCGCTTCGCCTATCATCATGCGCCCGTGCTCACCTCGCTGCATGAGGCGCATCATCGCGAGCCGACGGCCTTCGTCGGCGTCCCGTCATTCTTTTCCAGCGGATTGATTCTCGTCGTCTGCTATCTGCCGCTGCGCGGGGTCGCGCCGATCTTCGCCAGCGGTTTCACCAGCGGCATGATGCTAGGCTACGCCGCCTACATGTTCGTGCATCACGCGACCCATCATCTCGATATTCAGCCCGGCCACTGGCTTTATGAGGCGCGACTGCGCCACATGGGTCATCACTATCGCGAAGGCGTCAATTTCGGCGTCAGCGTCGGCTTCTGGGATCGCGTGTTCGGCACTTTGGCGAAGCGGCGCGAGCGGGTCGCCGACGCTTGAAACAGATCGGCCGGGCGACGCCGCCCGGCCGAGAACCGATCAGCTCAGGTCCGAATTCAGTTCGGCCAGCAACGCTTGCCTTCCGGTCCCAGATGATAGCCGGGAGGGCAAGCCCGGTTCATCGCCATCGGGTGGCAATGGCCGTACGGTCCCCGCCACTCGCCGGGGCCGCAGCCTTCCGCGACGCGAACAATCGTCGGCTCGCTGGGCGCCGGCGGGGCGATCATCGCCGCCTGTGCGCTCACGGCGAAACCTAGGGCGAACAATCCTCCCAGAATCGTTTTCGCGATCATGCCTGTCTCCTTGATGCGCCTCCGTCGCCCGTTCGGCGATGGCGGCGGCTAAGCTTACGCAGCGCCTTGCGAGGGCGCAATCGGCGAACCGGTCCGGCCGAACGCAATTGCCCGCCTCGCCGCTTCTGGTGTAGTCGTGAGGGCCGGCGCTGCGGCGAAATCCGCAAATCCGTCAAGGAATAGCGCCCAACAAGGAAATCCCGTGTCGTCGTCGCCGACCCCTTTGCTCGATCGTGTCCGCACCCCCACCGACTTGCGCGCGCTCCCTGAGGGCGAATTGCGCCAGCTCGTCGACGAATTGCGCGCCGAAACGATCAGCGCGGTTTCCGTCACCGGCGGCCATCTCGGCGCCGGGCTCGGGGTGGTCGAGCTGACGGTCGCGCTCCACTACGTCTTCGACACGCCGCGCGACCGGCTGATTTGGGACGTCGGCCACCAGGCCTATCCGCACAAAATCCTCACCGGCCGGCGCGACCGCATCCGCACCCTGCGCCAGGGCGGCGGCCTTTCCGGTTTCACCCGGCGCGCCGAAAGCGAATATGACCCTTTCGGCGCCGCCCATTCCTCGACTTCGATTTCGGCCGGCCTCGGCATGGCGGTGGCGCGCGATCTGGGCAAGCGCGACAATGCGGTGATCGCCGTGATCGGCGACGGCGCGATGTCGGCGGGCATGGCCTATGAGGCGATGAACAACGCCGGCGCGTTGCATTCGCGCCTGATCGTCATTCTCAACGACAATGACATGTCGATTGCGCCACCAACCGGGGCGATGTCGGCCTATCTGGCCCGACTGGTGTCGAGCCGCACCTATATTTCGCTGCGCGACGTGGCCAAGCAGCTCGCCCAACGGCTGCCGAAATTCTTTTACGACAAGGCCAAGCGCACCGAGGAATATGGCCGCGGCTTCTTCACCGGCGGCACGCTGTTCGAGGAGCTCGGGTTTTATTATGTCGGCCCGCTCGACGGCCACAATCTCGATCACCTGCTGCCGGTGCTCAAGAATGTGCGCGACATGCCGCGCGGCCCCGTGCTGGTGCATGTCGTCACCAAAAAGGGTAAGGGCTATCCGCCAGCCGAGGCGGCCGACGACAAATATCACGGCGTCAGCGCTTTCGACGTGGTCACCGGCGCGCAGGCCAAGGCCAAATCGAACGCTCCGTCCTTCACCCGCGTTTTCGCCGACGCGCTGGTCGCCGAGGGCGCGCGCGACGAGAAGATCGTCGCCGTCTCTGCAGCAATGCCGCAGGGCACCGGTCTCGACCGCTTCGGCGACGCCTATCCCGACCGCATGTTCGACGTCGGCATCGCCGAGCAACACGCGGTGACCTTCGCCGCCGGCCTCGCCTCGGAGGGCTACAAGCCTTTCTGCGCGATCTATTCGACCTTCCTGCAGCGCGCCTATGATCAGGTTGTGCATGACGTCGCGATCCAGAACCTGCCAGTGCGGTTTGCGATCGACCGGGCGGGACTTGTCGGCGCTGATGGGCCGACCCACGCCGGCGCCTTCGATATCGCCTATCTCGCCTGCCTGCCCAATATGACGGTGATGGCGGCGGCCGACGAGGCCGAACTCGTGCATATGGTCGCCACCTGCGCCGCTCACGACAGCGGCCCGATTGCGCTGCGCTATCCGCGTGGCGACGGTAGCGGCGTCGAATTGCCCGAGCGCGGCGAACCGCTGACGATCGGCAAGGGACGCGTGTTGCGCGAAGGTTCACGCATCGCCATACTCTCGCTTGGCGCGCGGCTTGGCGAAGCGCTGAAAGCGGCTGAGGATCTCGCGGCGCGCGGCCTGTCGACAACGGTCGCCGACGCGCGCTTCGCCAAGCCGCTGGATCGCGAGCTGGTGTTGCGCCTGGCCGCCGATCACGAGCTTCTCATCACCATCGAGGAAGGCGCGACCGGCGGTTTCGGCTCGCATGTGCTGAGCCTGCTGTCGGACGCCGGCGCGCTCGACAATGGGCTGAAGGTGCGCACCATGCGATTGCCCGACACATTCGCCGCGCAGGACAAGCCCGAGCGGCTCTATGCCGCAGCGGGACTCGACGCCAAAGCGATCGTCGCCATGGCGCTTGGCGTTTTCGCCGCTGGCGGAGCGGCGAGCCTGAGCGCGTGAACGCGCCGCCCGACGACGATCAATCGCGGCGCAATCGCGCCAATATCGCCGCGGCGGTCGTCGTGTTGGCGCTTGCCGCTGGCGCGTTCTGGCTGGTGAAAGCGATCGAGGACCATCAGAATATCGAGAATTGCCTCGCCTCCGGGCGCCATGACTGCGTCGCGCCGATCGAACAATCTTCCGGCGCGCGCTGATCGCCGCCAAGGCCGTCGCAAGGAGCGGCGGACGGGCAAGGCCCGGTGCTTTCTGATTTTCTGAATTTTGGGCCGCCGTCTGCCTGCAAATAGGCCGCTTTCCCGTGTCCGCAATTGACTTGCCGCGGGCCGCGCGCCTATAAGCCGCGCGCGACAGCCCAGACGCCGTCGAGAGTTTTGCCGGCCGGTCCTTCGACCCCGTGAATCGGGGCAAGGAGCGAGGTCGGGTTTAGCCCATAAGCGGCGGCGCAAGCCGCCGTTTGCGATTTCTCCTTGCGGCGAAATCGATTTGCCTTTTGGAGTGAAGACGTGAAGCGCACCTATCAACCGAGCAAGCTCGTTCGCAAGCGCCGGCACGGCTTCCGCGCCCGCATGGAGACCGTGGGCGGCCGCAAGGTTCTCAATGCGCGTCGCGCGCGCGGTCGTAAGCGCCTTTCGGCGTAATCCGCCGCGCCGCTAGGGCGGCGGCAAAATCAGGCGCTGGTGAAGCGACGCCTCGCAGCCAAAGTCTTTCCATGATGGAGCGTGACGCCTTGGCCGAGGATGCGCGGCCGGACCGCCCGAAGACGATGGGTTGGGGACGGCTGCGGCGGCGCGCCGAATTTCAGCGCGTTTCGCGTGGCCGGCGCGCTCAGGCCGAAACCATCACTTTGCAGGCGCTTGCACGCCCGACCGATCTTGGCGCCATAGGCCCGCGCGTCGGCTTCACCGTCACGCGCAAAGTTGGCGACGCCGTGGAGCGCAATCGTATCCGCCGCCGTCTGAAGGAGGCGCTGCGCGCCGCCCAGGCGATTGCGCCCGCCCCCGACAGTGACTACGTGCTGATGGCGCGCCGTGAGGCGTTGACGCGCCATTTCGCGGCGCTCATCGCCGATATCGAGCGCGCCTTCGCGCAGGTCGGCCGTATCCGGCCAGCCGGAGCGGCGGAGCGACGCCGACCCGCCGCAACCGACAGAGACCCGCGATCATGAACTCCGAGGACTCCCGCAACCTCATCCTGGCCATCGCGCTGTCGGTGCTGGTGATGATCGGCTGGCAGTACTTCTTCGCCGGGCCGCAGTTGCAGAAGGACCATCAGACCCAGACCGCTGTGCAGACGACGGCGACGCCGGGCGCAGCGCCGCCGACGGCGGCCACTCCCGCGGCGGCGGAGCCGATGACCCGCGCCGAAGCGATCGCCGCCGGCCCGCGCGTCGTCATCGATACGCCGAGCCTCGGCGGCTCGATCAACCTGACCGGCGGCGTGATCGATGACGTCACGCTCAAGGGCTATCGCGAGACGATCGATCCGCAGAGCCCCAACATCACGCTCTTTTCGCCGCAGGGCGGTCCAGACCCCTATTGGGCGGAGACCGGCTTCGTCCCGGAAGCCCCCGGCCTGAAGACGCCCAATCGCCAGACGGTGTGGAGCGCCGACGACAAGACCCTGACGTCCGCCAAGCCGGTGACGCTGAGCTGGGACAATGGCGCCGGCCTGAAATTCAAGCGCGTCATTTCGGTCGACGACAAATATATGTTCACGGTGCATGACTCGGTCGAGAACACCGGCGACGCGCCCGTGTCCTTGCGGCCCTACGCCTTGATCCTGCGACGCGGCAAACCCGCTGTCGGGGGTTACGCGGTGTTGCACGAGGGCTTTGTCGGCGTCGTCGGCGACAGTTCAGTGCAGGAGATCACCTACCCCAACATCGAAAAAGAGACCAACCGCGTCCGCGAGCTCAAGGGCGACGGCGGCTGGCTCGGCTTCACCGATAAATACTGGGCTTCGGCGATCATTCCCAACCAGAGCGCGCCGGTCGACGCGCGATTCTCGGCGAGCGGCGCAGCACAGCCGGAAGACTATCAGACTGATTTCATCGGCCCGGCCCTGGCGGTCGCGCCAGGCGCCTCGAGCGACGCCGAGACCCGCGTCTTCGCCGGCGCGAAGGAAGTGGCGACGATCGACGCCTATGGCGAGACGCTCGGCATCAAGAAATTCGATCTGATGATCGACTGGGGATGGTTCTATTTCATCACCAAGCCGCTCTTCCGCCTGATCGATTTCATCTACCGCCTGCCCTTCGTCGGCAATTTCGGCATCGCCATCCTCATCGTCACCTTCCTGATCAAGCTCGCCTTCTTCCCGCTCGCCAACCAGAGCTACCGCTCGATGGCGAAGATGAAGAAGATCCAGCCGCAGATCGCCGGGCTGAAGGATCTCTATCCCGACGATCGCGCCAAGCAGCAGCAGGCGCAGATGGAGCTGTTCCGCAAGGAAGGCGTCAATCCGGTCGCCGGCTGCCTGCCAATGGTTGTTCAGATCCCGGTGTTCTTCGCCCTCTACAAGGTGATTTTCATCACCATCGAGATGCGCCACGCGCCGTTCTTCGGCTGGATCAGAGACCTCTCCGCGCCCGATCCGACCAATATCTTCACGCTGTTCGGGCTCATCCCCTGGAACCCGACCCTGCTGCCGGTGGTGGGCCACTTCCTTGCGCTCGGCGTCTGGCCCCTGATCATGGGCTTCTCGATGTTCCTTCAGATGAAGATGAACCCCGAGCCCGCCGATCCGGTGCAAAAGACGATGTTCGCCTGGATGCCGGTGATCTTCACCTTCATGCTCGGCGCCTTCCCGGTTGGCCTCGTCATCTACTGGACCTGGAACAACACGCTCACCGTGATCCAGCAGTCCTTCATCATGAGCCGAGCAGGCGTGAAGGTGGAGCTCTTCGACAATCTGCGAAGACTGTTCTTCAAGTCGGCCGCCCCAGCCAAGTGAGCGAAGCGCCGGCGACAATCGACCCGGCGCTGATCGAGGCCGGCCGCAAACTCTTCGCGGGCGCTTGCGATTTTTTCTTCGCCGCCGCCACGCCCGGCGATCTGCCGCCGATCGGCGCGCCGGAAATCGCCTTCGCCGGCCGCTCCAATGTCGGCAAGTCCTCGCTGATCAACGCCCTGACCGGCCGCTCGGCGCTGGCGCGCACGTCGCATACGCCTGGCCGCACCCAGACGCTGAATTTCTTCGCGCTCGGCGACCGGCTCAACCTCGTCGACATGCCGGGCTATGGTTACGCCGCGGTCGGCAAGGATAAATCGGCGGCTTGGGTCACGCTGGTGCGCAATTATCTGCGCGGCCGTTCGTCGCTGATGCGCGCCTTCGTCCTGGTCGACGGCAGGCGCGGGATCAAGGACAGCGACGAGGCGACGATGAGCGCGCTCGACTCGGCGGCGGTCTCCTATGCGCTGGTGCTGACCAAGCGCGACGAGGTGAAGGCTGCAGAGCAGCCGGCGCTGATCGCCGCGACGCTTGAGCGTTTGCGCAAACG
>SSMV01000096.1 GCA_004799435.1 Bradyrhizobium sp. | reverse complement strand
ACCTTGAACGCCTTCGGATGCACCGGAGCGAACATCTCTCCTTCGCTGGAGTGGCGGCACGCTCCGACAGATACAAAAGCATTCGCGATCCAAGTCATGGATTTGGATGGCCCCGGAGGGATCACCATCGCGCATTGGGCGATATACAACATCCCCGGAACCGTGACCGAGTTGTCCCAAGGCGCCGGTAATTCGCCTTCGGGACTGCCGGCGCCCGCCTTTGGCGGCAACACCGATTTCCTCGATACCGGCGCCGGCGGCGCGAACGGCAACTATGCGGGTCCTTGCCCGCCGGCTGGCGACAAGCCCCATAGATATCAATTCACGATTTACGCCTATGCGATGCCAGACCTGCAGGCCGCCGCGGGCGTCCCCAAGACCGGAACGGCGGGCCTTTACGGCTTTGTCCTGAACAAGGGCATCGGGAACGCGCTGCTAGGCAAGGCGTCTTTCGTCGCCGAATACGGTCGCTAGCGGCGAGCGATTGATCAACGGCTCAGCATCGCGCGAGAGGCGACGATGACGCGCAATCTTCGGATACTGTGCCTGCACGGTCACCATGGAAACGCGATGATTTTGCGGCAGCAGATGAGCGGACTTACGCAGAAGCTTCGGCCCCAATTCGAGTGGGATTACGTGGACGCGCCTTCGCTCGCTGAGCGCGATTACGGGTGGTGGAACGCGATCGAATCTTCGCCGCAGACGCCGGTGTCCGCGGCGAAGGTATCGCTTCAGTACGCGGGGTGGGAAAGGAGCAGGGCGTTTCTCTGCGAGCGATTGGCTCTCGGTCGCTACGACGGGATTTTTGGTTTCAGCCAGGGTGCAGCGATGGCGTCTTTGCTGGTCGGTCTAAGAAGCCCGGACCGATCAAGAAGAGAGCCATGGTTCAACTTTGCGGTGATGGTTGGCGGCTTCGAAAGCAGGGATCCGTCGCATGCCCAAATTTATGCGCAGCAGGAGCTTTACGCGCTCCCGACCCTCCATCTTATCGGGGCCACGGATCGGATAGTCGCTCCAGAGATGTCGTTCGCGCTTGCCGCGAGATTTCAGCGCGCCGAAGTGGTGATGCATCGCGGCGGGCACATCGTGCCGTCGGATGACAGTTCCTCCGCAAAGGTGGGGACTTTTTTAGACGCATGCGCGCTGATCGCGGAGCAGATCGAGCGCCCGGCCTGAGGTGAACGCCGGCTACATCGTTGCGCGGCTTCGCTTCATTGCCCGCCATTTCCCTCTCCTATTTAGGGGAGAGGATGGGTGAGGAGCTTGGGTGAGGGGCTTGGCGATTGTCCACTCGGATCGCCGCTTGTCTCCCCGCCCTCATCCTCACTTCTCCCCGCTCGCGGGGAGAAGGGACGCGCCGCTTCTCCGCCCGTCATGCCCGGCCTTGAGCCGGGCTTCCGCATCGCGGGATGCGCCAATTCTCCAAGGCTTTCGCAACAGCCCATCGTGGATGACCGGGACAAGCCCGGTCATGACGACAAAGAGCCGCCGTCATCGCAAGCGGCAGCGAAGCGATCCAGGCTAAGCCGCCGCGACACCGAGGTCTGGATTGCTTCGCTTTGCTCGCAATGACAGAGCGCCCAGCCGACCGATGGAGAGCCATTCCCCTCTCCCCGTTTACGGGGAGAGGATGGGTGAGGGGCTTGGGTGACGGGTCTCATGATTGTCGGCTCGGATCGCCGCTTGTCTCCCGGCCCCTCATCCTCACTTCTCCCCGCAAGCGGGGAGAAGGGACGCCGTCGCGCTCGTCGTTGCGAGGCGCGGCGAGGCGAAACCATCCAGAGGGTCAAGGCCACGAGACGCGCGGGTGTGAGCCGCCAAATCGCGGATGAGTGTTTGACTAGAACAAAACACGAACATACAATAGGTCGGTCGCCGCGTTCGCGAGTGGCTGGCGCGGTTGAACGCGGCGCGCGAGGTGGTCGCCGCCTCGGCCGCTCTCGCGGCGAAACGAAACGGCGATCAAGCCGCTGATATGATGAGAAGCGGCGAAAACAGGGATTTCGCCCGAGCGGGCACATCAATGACTTATGCATTGCGCCACGTTGCGGCCGCCTTCGCTTGGCTTCGCGTCGTTGCGCATCGTTTCACGCGGCGTGTCGATCATTATCACGAGGATCCGGGAATGATCGCGCCCTACCCCTATCGACAATGGTCCGACATCAGCCGGACGGACCGATTTGTCTGCATCCAGCCGATGTCTGGTTATCGCAATGTTCAACAAGAAGACGACGGCTACGCGATCTATCTGCCGCCGGACGCCGACGAAGAGGCGCTGGGGAGGGCGCTGTTCGACTGCCTCGATCGCAGCCGTTTCCTTGAGCCTCCGGGTCATCGGGAATTCTTCAATTGGGAGCGATATGTGCCGCTCTACAAGAACTGGCAAAAGGATTTCATGCACCGCTATGGCTACAAGACCAAGCGCGAAGCCTACAAAAATATGGATTGGTGTCGCGCCATGAGAATGGAAGGAAAGATTTCATTCGAGCCGCATAAGCGCGACAAGCCGGAATATTTCATCGACCTGCCGCCGGAGCGGACGGTCGTCATCCCCGCCACGACCGACCCGATCGCCGTGGGCGCGGCGCTGAGACAGGGCCTCGATCGGTGTGAGCCGCGCGGCGAGGAAGATTGACGAAGGTCGAATCGCAGGCTTCGCGCGGTTGATGGAGCATCAGTCGGCTTTAGCCATCGCCGAGGCCGACGGTCTGACCGTGCGGCGCCTGCAGCAGATCATCCGCGCCGAGATCGTCGCCGGCTCGGCAGCGCTCGCGGCGAAACGAAACGACGGTCAAGCCGCTGATAGGATGAGAAGCGGCGAAGGCAAGGATTTCGCTGATGGCGCGGATCAATGACTTGCGCGCTGCGTTACATTGCGCGCGGCTTCGTCTGGCTTCGTCTGGCTTCGTCAAGCTTCGCGTTATTGCGCGCCATTCCCCTCTCCCCGTATGCGGGGAGAGGATGGGTGAGGGGCTTGGGCGTTATCCGCTCGGATCGCCGCTTGTCTCCCGCCCCTCATCCTCACCTTCTCCCCGCAAGCGGAGAGAAGGGACGCTCGCCGCCCGTCATTGCGAGGAGCGGCGCGACGAAGCCATCCGGAGGGTCAAAGTCGCCGGTTTTGCGATCTCACTGGATTGCTTCGCCTCGCTCGCAATGACGGAGAGGCCGCTTGCGCGGAAGCGATAAAACAGCATCAGAACTGGCGCGCCCGGAGAGATTCGAACTCCCGACCCCCAGATTCGTAGTCTGGTGCTCTATCCAGCTGAGCTACGGGCGCGCTTGGCGTCGCCGGGCAAAATATCCCCTGCGGCGAAGGCCGCCCACTAGCGCGTTTCGCGGCCCCAAGCAAGAGCGGCGGCCGCCCACACTGCGGCCTCCAGCATGGTCGCGCGCCGCGCCGCCGACGCCCGGCTCTTGCTTGCGCGGCCCCGCGCCGCTATTGCGATGCCTCGTGTCCGCGCCCCGCCCCATCGCCTTTCTCGACGCCCGGCTGATCGACCCGGCGGCGGAGAGGGAATCGCGCGGCGGCCTGCTCGTCGTCGACGGCAAGATCGCCGCGCTCGGCCCGCGCGTCACGCGCCAGACGATCCCCGACGACGCGCGCCGCATCGATTGCGGCGGCGATGTCGTCAGCCCCGGCCTGATCGACATGCGCGCCTTCATCGGCGAACCCGGCGCGGAACATCGCGAGACGATCGCCAGCGCCAGCGCGGCGGCGGCGGCGGGCGGCGTGACGACGATGGTCGCGCGGCCCGACACCAGCCCGCCGGTCGACGACCCGGCGGTGGTCGATTTCATCCTGCGCCGCGCCCGCGACACCGCCAAGGTGCAGGTGCTGCCGACCGCCGCGCTGACCAAGGGCCTCGAGGGGCGCGAGATTGCCGAAATCGGCCTGCTCGCCGAAGCCGGCGCGGTCGCCTTTTCCGACGGCCCGCACAGCGTCGCCAACGCCCGCACCATGCGCCTCGCACTGATGTATGCGCGCGATTTCGGCGCGCTGGTGATGCATGCCTGCGAGGATCGCGATCTGGTCGGCGAAGGCGTCATGGCGGAGGGCGAACGCGCCAGCCGCCTCGGCCTTGCCGGCATTCCGCGCGAGGCCGAGACAATCGTGCTCGAGCGCGACCTGCGCCTCGTCGCGCTGACCGGCGCGCGCTATCACGCCGCGCTCGTCTCCAATACGCTGTCGCTGGAGGCGATCGCCCGCGCGCGGGCCGCCGGAGTCGGCGTGACTTGCGGCGTCTCGATCAACAATCTGACGCTCAATGAAAACGACGTCGGCGATTACCGCACCTTCCTCAAGCTCAATCCGCCGCTGCGCAGCGAAGACGAGCGCCTGGCGCTGGTCGACGCGCTGGCTGACGGCCTGATCGACGTCATCGTTTCCGATCATGACCCGCAGGATGTCGAGACGAAGCGGCTGCCCTTCGGCGAAGCGGCGGCCGGCGCGATCGGCGTCGAGACGATGCTGTCGGCGAGCCTGCGGCTCGTCGTCTCGGGGCGCATTTCGCTGCCGCGCCTGATCCGCGCCATGACGCTAAGACCGGCGGAAATCCTCGGTCTGCCGAGCGGTCGTCTTACGCTTGGCGCGCCGGCCGATCTCGTGCGCTTCGATCCCGACGCAGCTTATGTGCTCGACCCCGCGACACTGCATTCGCGCTGCCGCAACACGCCTTTCGACGAGGCGCGGCTGGAGGGCAAGGTCAAGCTGACGCTGGTTGCCGGACGGGTCGCCCATGAATAGGCTTCCCGCGCGCTTCTCGCGTCTCACCTGATCCTGCCATGGCGCTGTCGCTCGCCGATCTTTACGCTCTCGCGCTCGGCTATTTGCTGGGCTCGATCCCCTTCGGCCTGTTGCTGACGCGCCTCGCCGGCGCCGGCGATCTCCGCGCGATCGGCTCGGGCAATATCGGCGCGACCAATGTGCTGCGCACCGGGCGCAAGGATCTCGCCGCCGCGACGCTGCTGCTCGACGCGCTGAAGGCGACCGCGGCGGTCGTCGCCGCGACGCTGCTGTTCGGCCCGGCGAGCGCGCTCGCCGGCGCGGCGGGGGCCTTCTTCGGCCATCTCTATCCAGTCTGGCTGCGCTTTCGCGGCGGCAAGGGCGTCGCCACTTTCCTCGGTGGATTGATCGGCCTGACCTGTATCGCCAGCCCCGCCTGGCCCTGCGCGATCGTCTTCGCGCTGATCTGGCTCGCGACCGCCTGGGCGACGCGCTATTCCTCCGCCGCCGCGCTGGCGGCAAGCGTCGCCGCGCCGCTTGTCGCGCTGGCGCTTGGCCAGCAGACAGTCGCGTTGGTCTTTGGCGCGCTGGCGGCGATTCTATGGATCCGTCACAGCGCCAACATCGCCCGTCTCGTCGCCGGGAGCGAGGGCAAGATCGGCCAGAAGGACTGAGCCATGACGGGCCTATTCGTCGAAACGCGGCTCAGCGATGACGAACGCTTCGACTGGCTGCGGCTGATCCGCTCGGAGAATGTCGGCCCGCGCGGTATTATGTAGCACCGGTCCAGAGCAATTTCCATCGGAGCGACTAGATTCTCCGCATGGAACCGAACCATCCCGTCCTATCCGCTCTCATTCGCAAGCACGCCGACCTTGGCGGCTTGATCCAAGCCAACAAGAAAGAGGCCACGCGCCTCGCCAATGACATGCGCCATGTCGAGGCCGTCATTCGCATGTTCGCGCCGGACTACAATGTGCGCGCGATCTCGGCGAAGCGCCGCAACGTCGGCAATCCGTGGTTCAAGCGAGGAACGCTTTTCAGGAACGCTCTGGACATTTTGCGAGAGGCTGGCGAGCCGCTGACCGCTCGCGTCATGGCCGACCGCTTGCTTGCTGCAAAGGGCGCTACGTCAACGCAACGGGCGAAGATACAGGCGGGAATCCTCGCGTCACTTCGCGACAACGAAGGAAAGATCGTCGAGCCTGTCGGCGAGGGCAAGCCGGTGCGCTGGGTGTTGAGGCCCTAGCGCGACCGAACGCAGCTCTGTATTCTGAGGTTTGATCGGCCACGCGCCAACGCGGCTTGGATCGAATGTCGATGACGCCTCATCGTGAGCTTCATGCTACACGAAATGAGGGTCTTTGTCATGACGGTTTTTATGTCGAGCGACGCCAAGCGCGACGCGTTTTCCAGCCTTAAACGTGCGCTATCTCTCGACTTCATCAAGCCTGAGATACGCCAAATCGTTCGCAGCCTCGTCGCGGAGAAATACGTCCAGTTTGTTCAAATCCGTTTCCAAGACAGCGTGGCATCCGGTGGCGGTGCAGGCGAGAAGATGGTGCTCTTGGAGCCATCCGATTTGTTGCTGAGACTTTGCGCCGCACTTGCCGCAAACGACAGTGACAAAGTCTTGGCGATCAACCATCAGCTTCGCTCCCCCTGAGGCTGAGAGCGTATAGCACATTTACGCAGCTATATGGCGCTGCCAGTAGCCGCAGAAATCGACGCTCGGCTTGTTCTTCGTAACCAGCGAGGCGATAGCGCGGAACTGCTCGCCGTTGCTCATGCGCCGATGATCGTCGCGCCAAGCCGCCTCGGAAGCGTAGCGAGCGAGATAGACGCCAGCGATATGGTGATGATGCCCGACCTCAGCGCGGCGCAGCCGGGAGAAAAATTCTTCCGCGCCATTCGTGCAGGCGCCTTCGTCGCTGTAGGCGTAGCCGTGGTCGATACGCTTCATTGCGAAGGCCGTATGCAGCGCGTTCCATGAACCGGCCTCGTCGGCCATCAATTCGGTTCCCTTGGCGACGCGGGCCTTCACGAAGGCAGTAGAGGCCGCCTCAGTCGGGAAGGTTTGAGTGATCGAGCGCCCGTCACGTTCGCGGACCACGACCACAACCTTGCGCTTGCCATTCTGGTTGATCGCGAGACGACGGTCGCGGCGGTTTTCGGCATAGTTCGCGGGCTTGACGTACCCGCCGAAATAGCCGCCATCGACCTCAGCAATTTTACCTTCGCCGCCGACAATGCGGCCTTTCATTTCGGACGCGACCGCTTCACGGATTTTGTGGCTGAGAACAAAAGCCGTTTTGTATTGCACATCCAGATCGCGCGAGAGCGCCAGCGCCGACTTGCCCTTGACCTCATTGCAGTAGATCGCAATCGCCGCGAGATAGGTCCGAAGCGGGAGCTTGTGGAACGCGAACAGCGTCCCCGAAGTCAGCGAGAAAGACGACGCACACTCCTTCTGTTTGCAGCGGAAGCGGAGCGAACCGCCCTTGCGGCGATCCGTATAGATTTCCAAGCTCCCGCAATGCGGGCAGACCGGAGCGCCATTCGTTTCCGTCCAGCGGATCGAGGCGAACAGTGTCTCGGCTTCCCGGTCGCCCATGCGATTGATTTTCGCAAGGCTCAATTTGCGGGCGGCGGAGGAGAGGAGGAAATGCTGAGCCATGGCGGATACTCTCGAATGTGAGAGTATCCTACCGCATATGATTGCATTGTCAATAGGAAACTATCGGATATAATGGGCTCCACTCGCATCCGATAGGAGCCATTATGCCATTTGCGACCACTGAGCGGGAATGGGCCGAACGCGCAGCCCGTCACCTGAAGGCCGAACTGAAACGCGCGAGCGTCACCTACAAGGATCTGGCCGGTCGACTAGAGGCCCATGGCTTCGCCGAGACCGAGGCCAGCGTCACAAACAAGCTGGCGAGGGCAACGATGACTGCGCATTTCTATCTCGCCAGTCTAGCAGCGGTCGGAAAAGACGGGCTAAGATTGGAGGAAATCTAGCGATTATTAGGTGCCGTACTTTCGACCATGTACCTTCTATCTCTGAGAAAAACCATCGCCCCCTTGTCTTTATAGATCTGACGCAGAGTAACTTTCTCAGCCTCGGTCAAGTTACCCTCGTAATAAACGTATATAGCCCCTGTGAATACCGCTTGGGTTGAATATCTCCAATTTTCTGCACCCAGATCACCTAAACCTGCGCTACCACTAGCATCTATACGCTTGATAATATCCGGATATCTGTCAGACATTTTATTTATTGTTTCGTAGGTAGATCGAACCGGCTTGAATCCATGAATTTCTGGACTTGCCTGCATATCCATCGTCTCTGGAACATATAATACTAAAAATCTTCCCATAGAAATAAGATCAGAATAAAACCAAATTCTAACGCTAACTGGAAATACACCTATATCTTGAAGGTCTATACTTTCATTGGCCTGCCCAATTCCACCTGAAATTCTAAAATCAGACTGGGCGCGTTTCAGGAGCGCCGATTCTTCCGGGGGCGGCGGCGGCGGAGGATAGCGATATTGACGGTAAGCCGTGACCGCTAGGACGCCTCCGGCAAGGAAGCAAAAAGCTGCGATGCAAATAATAAGCGTCACGCGATACTTGTTAGCAGTCGCGCCAACTTTGCGCCACCAATTTGGATGCTTTACATCATACCAAATGAGGGCGCCGCCAATAATGGCGGTCGGGAAAATAGCCCAAGGGGGAGGATTGGTCAGCGCGCCAAACACAGCGCCCGAGCCTTCAATTCCGGATATGTGGCTCGCGATAAAGTCGAGCCTTTCCGCCCAGTCCAGCAACCACTTAATGCCTGACCATAAAGACGGTAACAATGCACAGGCCGCGAGCCACGAAGGCCAGTGCTTGATAGAAAATGATCTAGCCATGAGCATATCCCTGACTCCGCCCGCTCAATCGCGCAACGGTAGTCAGAGAGCCATCCCCAATAGGACGCGCTCATAGCGGGCGTCCGCTTTGGACCGGTGCTACATAATACCGGGCCCGCGCAGCTTTCGTACGCTGCTGGCGCGCTATGGCGGCGCGAGAGCCGCGCTTGCGGCGCTGCCGGAACTGGCGCGTCGCGGCGGCGCGAGCCGGCCGATCCGTGTCGCAGCTATCGAGGAGATCGAGCGCGAACTGAAAGAGGCGCGCCGGCTCGGCGTCCGTTTCATCGGATCGGGCGAGCCGGAATATCCCCCTGCCCTGCGCCATATCGATTCCGCGCCGCCGCTGCTGGCGCTCTATGGACGCGCCGACGCGCTGCAGCGGCCCGGCGTCGCCATCGTCGGTTCGCGCAACGCCTCCGCCGCCGGCCTCGCCTTCGCCGAGCGGCTGGCGCGCGGCCTCGGCGCCGCCGGCTATGTCGTCGTTTCGGGACTGGCGCGCGGCGTCGATCAACGCGCCCATGTCGCTTCTCTCGCCAGTGGCACGATCGGCGTGCTGGCTGGCGGCCACGCCAGGCCCTACCCGCCCGAAGCGGCGCCGCTGCTGCCGCGCATCGCCGAGATCGGCGCCGTCATCTCGGAGGCGCCGCTCGAATGGGAGGCGCGCGGGCGCGATTTCCCGCGCCGCAATCGCATTGTTTCGGGCATGTCGCTCGGCGTGATCGTCGTCGAGGCGGCGCGCGGCTCGGGTTCGCTGATCACCGCCCGGCTCGCCGCCGAACAGGGCCGTCTGGTCTTCGCCGTGCCCGGTTCGCCGCTCGATCCGCGCGCCGAAGGGACCAACGATCTGTTGCGCGAGGGCGCCACGCTTTGCGCGCGCATCGAGGACGCGCTCGAAGCGCTTGAATCGCAGACCGCGCGCGACGCACGGGCGCGGCTCGAGGAAGCGCGGCCGGCGACGGACTGGCCCGAGCGGGAAGACGAGGCGCAAGCTGAGCTCGATCTCGATCCCGTCGACAGAAGCGCCGACCGCGCATCCATACCAGGTGACCGGATCGCCGCCCTGCTCGGCCCGTCGCCGATCTCGATCGACGAATTGGCCCGCGCCGCGGAAGCGGACGTGCGCGCCGTCCGCGTCGCGCTGATCGAGCTCGAACTGGCCGGTCGGATCGAGCGCAGCGGCGGCGACCGCGTCGCCCTGCTCGCGCGAGCGGAGAACAACTAGCGCGCCGGTGGCGCGGGCGTCCCCGCCCGCGGCCACGGAGGGCCGCGCCACTAGACGCGGCGACGGAGGGCCGCGCCACTAGGGCGCGGCGGAGGCCGCCTGTCGCGCCAGACCGGCGAGCCGGTCGAGCGCACCTTGCAGAATATAGGCGGCGGCCATCTGATCGATCACCTGAGCCCGTCGCGCCCGCGACACGTCATTGGCGATGAGATCGCGCTGAACCGCGGCGGTCGACATCCGCTCGTCCCAATAGACGACTGGAATTGGATCGAGCGCGGCGAAATTGCGCGCGAAGGCGCGCGTCGACTGCACCCGCGGGCCGGCCGCGCCGTCGAGGCTGAGCGGCAGGCCGATGACCAGCGCAAAGACCTCATGGGCGCGAATTTGCGCGATCAGCGCCTCCGCGTCCTTGGCGAAGCGGCTTCGCCTGATCGTCGTCAGCGGCGTGGCGACGCGGCGTTCGACATCGGACAGCGCGAGCCCGATGGTCTTGTCGCCGAGATCGACGCCGATCAGCCGCGCCTTGGCGGGAAGGCGCGCGGCGAGCGTTTCGATCGAAAGCGGCGGGGGCGACATGCCTTTGCGCTACCACGTCCAGCCGTTTCGCCAAAAGCCGAAAATGCCTGTCCGGCCCGCGTTGCCAGGCCCCAACACGCGATGTAAGAGGACCACGACGCGCCGGCCAAAGGCGCGGCGTGGAGCTCCAATGCCCGTCGATTCCGCCACCGTCCGCCGCATCGCGCATCTGGCGCGCATCGCCATCACCGACGCCGAAGCGCCGGCGCTGGGCGGCGAACTCAACGCGATTCTCGCCTTCGTCGAGGCCTTGGGCGCGGTCGATGTGGAGGGCGTCGAAGCGATGACCTCGGTCATTCCGATCAAGCTGCCGATGCGCGAGGATGTGGTCGCCGATGGCGACATCGAGCCGCAAATCCTCGCCAATGCGCCGCTCTCCGAGGACGGGTTCTTCCTCGTCCCCAAAGTCATCGAATGACGGGGCGCAAAGGCCGCCCCCTCCCGCGACATCGGCCCGCCCGAGACGAGGATCAAGCTTGAACGACCTGACCGCCCTAACGCTTGCCGAGGCCCGCGACGGGTTGCGCGCGCGCCGCTTCAGCGCGCGCGAGATCACGCAAGCCCATTTGCAGGCGATCGAGCGCGCTCATGCGCTCAACGCCTATGTCGTGACGACGCCGGAGCGCGCGCTCGAAATGGCCGACAAAAGCGACGAGAAGCTCGCCGCCGGAACGGCGGGGCCGCTCGAAGGTCTGCCGATCGGCGTCAAGGATCTCTACGCCACGAAGGGCGTCCACACCCAGGCCTGCAGCCGCATCCTCGCCGGCTTCAAGCCGACCTATGAATCGAGTGTCACCGCCAATCTTTGGCGCGACGGCGCCGTCATGCTCGGCAAGCTTAATATGGACGAATTCGCGATGGGCTCGTCGAACGAGACCTCGTGTTATGGCCCCGTCGCCTCGCCCTGGCTGCCGGCCAACTGGAGCGCAGCTCAGGGGCGCGCTGCGCTGGCCGGCGACAAGCGCGGGCTGCTGACGCCGGGCGGCTCTTCGGGCGGTTCGGCGGCGGCGGTGGCGGCGCGGCTCTGTCTCGCGGCGACCGCGACCGACACCGGCGGCTCCATTCGCCAGCCCGCCGCCTTCACTGGCACGGCGGGCGTCAAGCCGACCTACGGCCGCTGCTCGCGCTATGGCATGGTTGCCTTCGCCTCGTCGCTCGATCAGGCCGGGCCACTGGCGCGCAATGTGCGCGATTGCGCGATCATGCTACGCTCGATGGCCGGCTATGATTCCAAGGATTCGACCTGCGTCGATCGCCCGGTTCCCGATTACGAGGCGGCGATCGGCGCTTCGGTCAAAGGCCTGACGATCGGCATCCCGCGCGAATACCGGTTAGAGGGGATGAACCCCGAGATCGAGGCGCTGTGGCGGCGCGGCGCCGACTGGCTGCGCGCTGCCGGCGCCAAGATCGTCGACGTGTCGCTGCCCAACACGCGCCACGCCCTGCCGGCCTATTATATTGTCGCGCCGGCCGAAGCCTCCAGCAATCTCGCCCGCTACGACGGCGTGCGCTACGGCTTGCGCGAGCCGGGCGACGACATTGTCGAACTCTATGAGAACACCCGCGCCAAAGGCTTTGGCGCGGAAGTGCGCCGACGATTGATGATCGGCACCTATGTGCTCTCGGCCGGCTATTACGACGCCTATTACGTGCGGGCGCAGAAGATCCGCACGCTGATCAAGCGCGACTTCGAGCGCGCCTTCGCAGATGGCGTCGACGCGATCCTGACGCCGGCGACGCCCTCGCCCGCTTTTGGCATCGGCGAGAAAGGTTCGGCCGATCCGGTCGAAATGTATCTCAACGACGTCTTCACAGTGACCGTGAATATGGCCGGCCTGCCCGGCCTCGTCGCCGCGGCGGGAAAATCCGCCGAAGGCTTGCCGCTCGGCCTGCAGCTCATCGGCAAGCCCTTCGACGAAGAGACGCTGTTTTCGCTCGGCCATGCGATCGAGGAGGCGGCCGGGCGCGCGCCCTTCCCTGAGGCGTGGTGGGCGTAAGGCCGGCAACCGCGAAACGGAAACACAGAAACCCCGTTGACACACACACAAACACACACTATCTGTTCCCTTCCTGATTGCTGGGGAGACAGATGATGAGCGCCGTTTCTTCGTCGAAATACCAACCTCTGACGCAGCACTTGCGCACACAACGCGCCAACAGCGTGACGATGAGCTTTTCCGAAATCGAACGCGTGCTCGGCGCCAAGCTGCCGCCGTCCGCCAGTTCCCATCGCGCTTGGTGGAGCAACAATCCAACCAACAACGTCATGACCAAAGCCTGGCTGGAAGCCGGCTTCCACAGCGGGCAGGTTGACCTCGCGGGTCGCAAGCTCGTGTTTAAGCGCGTGAAGGCTGCCCAGCAGCCACCGAGCTTCGCCGAAAATCCGCAATCGGATTTCGTCACCCTCCGCAAGCTCGGCCTGTTTGGATGGTTGCGGGGGACGGTTATTTCCGCTGGCGACCTGACCGAGCCCGCAGACCCTGACTGGGCGAAGCGCGCCGCCGATGAGTGACCCGCTGTTGCTCGACACTTGCGCCGTCATATGGATCGCCAACGACGAGGCGATATCGAAGGAATCGCGCGAGGCGATCGCCGCCGCGCTGACGGCCGACGATCCCGTCTATGTATCGCCGATCTCGGCCTGGGAGGTCGGCCTGCTGGCGGCGCGCCGGCGCATCAGCCTACGGATGTCGCCGGAGAAATGGTTTGATCGGTTGCTTGGCGCGCCGGGACTGCGGCTCGCGGAAATGTCGCCCAACGTCTTGATCGCCTCGTCCTTCCTGCCTGGCGAGACGCCGGCAGACCCGGCCGACCGGATCATCCTTGCCACCGCGCGCGAGCTTGATTTGCGCATTGTGACCCGCGATCGGCGCCTGCTCGCCTATGCGGATTCGGGATATTGTCGGGCGCTCGCCTGCTGAGAGACACGCGAAAGAGATGGATATGACGGTTTCGGAATCGAAGCTCATCAAAGGCGCGACCGGCGACTGGGAGGTCGTGATCGGCCTTGAGGTGCACGCGCAGGTCAATTCGCGCGCCAAGCTTTTCTCCGCCGCCTCGACCGAATTTGGCGGCGCGCCCAATAGCCATGTCTCGCTGGTCGACGCCGCGATGCCGGGCATGCTGCCGGTCATCAACCGCGAATGCGTCGCCCAGGCGGTGCGCACCGGTCTGGCGCTGAAAGCCAGGATTAACCGGCGCTCGACGTTTGATCGCAAGAACTACTTCTACCCCGATCTGCCGCAGGGCTATCAGATCTCGCAATACAAAAGCCCGATCGTCGGCGAGGGCGAGATCCAGGTGGACCTCACGCCGGAGCGCTCGATCCGGGTGGGGGTCGAGCGGCTCCATCTCGAACAGGACGCCGGCAAGTCGCTGCACGACCAGTCGCCGACCATGAGCTTCGTCGATCTCAACCGTTCGGGCGTGGCGCTGATGGAGATCGTCTCCAAGCCGGACATGCGCTCGGCCGAGGAGGCGCGGGCCTATGTCGGCAAGCTGCGCAGCGTGCTGCGCTATGTCGGCTCCTGCGACGGCGACATGGAGAAAGGCAATCTCCGCGCCGACGTCAATGTCTCCGTCCGGCGTCCCGGCGAGCCGCTCGGCACGCGTTGCGAGATCAAGAACGTCAACTCGATCCGCTTCATCGGCCAAGCGATCGAAGTCGAGGCGCGCCGCCAGATCGGCATCATCGAGGACGGCGGCGCGATCGAGCAGGAGACGCGCCTGTTCGATCCCGCCCGCGGCGAGACCCGCTCGATGCGCTCGAAGGAAGAGGCGCATGACTATCGCTATTTTCCCGATCCGGACCTTCTGCCCCTCGAACTCGACCAGGCGTGGATCGATCAACTCGCCGCCGGTCTGCCCGAACTGCCCGACGCCAAGAAGGCGCGCTTCATCGCCGACTACGGGCTCTCGGCCTATGACGCGACGGTGCTGGTGGCCGATCGCGACACCGCCGATTTCTTCGAGGCTGCGGCCAAGCACGGCGGCGGCGCGCGCGACGCCAAGGCCGTCGCCAACTGGCTGATGGGCGACCTCTCGGCCTCGGCAAACGCCCAGAATCTGCCGGTCTCCGAAACTGGCCTGAGCAGCGGCGGGCTGGCGACGCTGGTCGATCTGATCGGCGAAGGCGTCATCTCGGGCAAGATCGCCAAGGACCTGCTCGTCATGCTGCTCGGCCCCGACAGAGGCGCCGATCCGCGCGCTTTGGTCGAGGCGCGCGGCTTGCGCCAGGTGACCGACACAGGCGCGATCGAACGCGCGGTCGAAGCTGCCGTCGCCGCCAATCCCGGCAAGGCGGAACAGGCGAAAGGTAAGCCCGGCATGCTCGGCTGGTTCGTCGGCCAGGTGATGAAAGAGACCGGCGGCAAGGCCAATCCGCAGGCTGTCAGCGACGCATTGAAGGCGCGTTTGGGGCTCTGAATGCGCGCGTTGCGAATCGCTGCTTGCGTCCGATTCGCGCGAATCGGTCTTCGCTTGATCGCAGCCGACACGTTAGCGCGACAAAAATCTGACGGTCGTCACCAAGAAAAATTCGATCACGAATCGCGTTTGCGCTGCTTCATTCTGAAACGCCGCGCCGGCGCCGGCGCCGACTTCGATCCGCTCTCGCGCGCTGGCGAAGCGTCTCGCGACACATCGTTGGCGGCGATGATCGCATGATCGACGATCCTCGCAGATAAGCAGAAAGCAAGGCGAGCAACGCAATCTCGCGCGGCGCGCCGACGTCCCCGTCAACGTCGCGCGCGGGTCATTGCGCGAGCCGCAGAGCGGCGCCCCGAGGCGCTTTGCGCCGTCTCGACGCAAGGCGCGTGAAGAGGCGAGTGCGCGCGATAATTCGATAGACATCGCATTTTGCGTCGCTGCGGCCGCGCGCTGCGCTTGCTCTATGCAGATTCAAAGATACTTTCTGCAACGTTCTTCCATCGCACGCGCGTTCGTTGCGCGCGCGGGGAGTGATCAAAAGGGACGCAAAACTATGGCGAAAGCTGCTGCTAAGAAGAGACCGGCGAAAAAGGCCGCTGCGAAAAAGGGCGCCCGCAAGGTAGCCCGCAAGTCCGCCGCCAAGAAGGGCGCGCGCAAGGTCGTCGCTAAGAAGGCCACCCGGAAATCCGCGGTGAAGAAGGGCGCCCGCAAGGCCGCCAAGAAGGGCGCCCGCAAGGCCGCCAAGAAGGGCGCTGCCAAAAAGGCCCGAAAAGCCCCAGCAAAACGCAAGAAGGTCGTCCCGCCAATGGCGGCGCCGACAGAGACTCCTTCCGCGCCCTGACGCGGTCGCTCTCTCCGAGCAACGGCTGATCAGATTTGGCGTGCGGCGTTTTCGCCCTGTCTGATCAGCCAGCTCCCGCCGCCGGCGATGTTTTCGCCCGCGTCGATCCTTCGATCCGAACCGATCTGTCCGCGACGACGCGCCGTTCTGGCGCCCTGCTCGCCGACGATGGCTTCGCCCGCTCCGCGAGACGGTTCCCCGATCCTCCCACAGAGCCTCGATCTCAAGCGCGTGAAGGCGTGCGCCGCTTTTGCGCCAACCTCTTCGAGCGCCCCAGCCTCGTCAGCCGCAGCCCTTGCAATGGGCCGGAGCGTCGGGCATATGTCCGGCGAAGCGCCAGTCGCTGACGCGGAGATGTGGCCGAGAGGCTGAAGGCGGCGGTTTGCTAAACCGTTATAGGGTTGTAAAGCCCTATCGAGGGTTCGAATCCCTCCGTCTCCGCCATTCCCTTTTCGCTCCGCCATTCGCCGCGGCTTTGCTCGATATCCGCGACGGCCGGCGCGAACTCAGGGGTGAAGACTTGGCGCGGTCGGCCGGTCGAACAGGATCATTGTGGCGGATTCCGCCGCATAACGGGCATGACGAAAATCCCGGATGGCCGCCACATCGCCGTCAATCCATTCCAACAAGACGAAGTAGGACGGTGGCGCAGCCGCGTCATTGGGATCGACCACGAGAAGGGCCGGCCGTCGATCGACGAGGCCTGGAACAAGGCGCCAATCTTGGGCGCCGCTGTAGTTATGGAAATATCTGGAAACCTGCTCGCGCCCCTCCAGCCGCGTCCGAGCAACGAGTTCAAGTCTGATGTCGTCCGCCAACATGTCCCGCACGGAGTCAAAGTCCCGCGCGTTGAAGCGATCGGCATATTTCGTAAGTCGTTTGATTTCCTCTTGGCTTAACGTCGGCGCGACGCTGTCGTCAGACTCGTTGGAAAGCTCGCGTATCCGGGTTCGGCCACGATGCAGGGCCGCCTTAACCGCGGGCACGCTCAATCCGGTGATATCGGCGACTTCGCGCAGCGAGTAACCGAGCACATCCGTGAGAACCACGCAGCCTCGTTGCGCGAGCGGCAAATGCATGAACATTTCGAGGCGCGTTGCGGCAACGACCCGATCGGTTGCGGATGCGGAAGTGTCGATAATCATATCGGGGGCCTCATCCGACCTCATCGCCTCGTGTCGCTTGCGACGGCGCAAGAAATCGACCGCGGCGTTGTGCGCGACCCGGAAAAGCCAACTTTCGAGATTGTCGATTTTGCCTTGGGGGAAGACCTCGATCGCCTTGACCAGCACTTCCTGGACGAGGTCCTCGCCGTCAACTGCCGAACTCACCATTCGCGAACAGTAACGATGGAGCCGAGGCCTCAGCGTCCCGAGTTCTTTTTCGAAGGCGAGCCGCCCATCAATTTCGTCGGAAGTTGGTCGCGTCATTTGACCTAGCCAATGTTCAAGCCCCGTCAGGCGTCATGCCGTAGGAGCCCACGATGATAGGCTCGTTCACCTCGGGGCGGGCGACCCAGCGTTCACTGACGCCTTTCTGGAACAGGCGGAATGACGCGAAGTCCGGTAACGACGGCGCATTGTCTTGCTGTTGAGCAAAGTGCAGGAATCGTCCTGCGCCATACCGCAGGACCAGGTAGCGGAGCCCGTCAGGCGCCTTAGCCCGCAGTTCATCGAAGACGCCGCCGATCAGACGAGCGTTCTCCTCGGAATGGTCCGGCTTCGTGTCATAAAGCACAAGTATCTGTTTCATATGGAGTTCCTTGGTCCGAGGGGCAACGCTCCTCACAGTCGAACCGAGCGCCCTTGGCATTGCCCCTGCATGCGTAAGACGATTGGGCGGATCAAAAGGATTCCGGGACGTTCTCGTTTTTTTGTCGGCGAAGCCGCGTTGCTCGATCGCGGTTTTAGCGGGCGGCGCGCCGCCCCCGTGCGGAAAATACATGCCCGATTTCGGGTCTCGCCGAATCCTTCGCCTCGTCTGCATCGTCTCTGTGAGTGAGAGGGCGTAGCGCCTCCGGTCACTCAGGCTGCGAAGGAAGAAGCGATGATATTGATCACCGGCGCGACCGGCCTCAATGGACGCCTGACGATCGGCGAGTTTGCCCGAGAGGGGAGACCGGTCAGAGTGCTGGTCAGAAGCCTTAGCAAGGCGTCCCAGGCGGGAATCGACCGGCTGCCGGGGGTCGAGCTCTTCGAAGGCGACATGAGCAAAGCCGAAGGGCTTCGTGCGGCGCTCGATGAGGTTGAGCGGGTGCTTATGATCTCGTCCGCCAGCCCCGACATGGTCGAGACGCAGTGCTGTTTCATTGACGCCTGCAAGCGCGTGGGCGTTCGTCACGTCGTGAAGTTTTCGGGCGCGGAATCGGGCATTGGTTTCGACCCGGCAAAGTTTCGTTTTATGCGCATGCATGAGGAGATCGAGGACTATCTGGAGAATTCGGGCGTCCCCTGGACCCACATCCGCCCGTCGCAGTTCATGCAGGTCTATCTTCGCGAGGCGCCGGACATCGCGACGCGAGGCGTTCTGCGCCTGCCATTTGCCGGCATTCAATTATCCCCTGTGGACGCCGCCGACATCGCTGCCGTGTCCTACAGGCTGCTGCGCGATGGCGGCCACATAGGCGAGCGCTTGGACATGACTGGCCCCGAAGCGCTAACGATGGATGAGGTGGCGGCGCGCATCTCGGCCGCTATCGGTCGAAAGGTCGCCTACGTCGCGGTCACCCCTGAAGAGCGTCGACTGTCTCTCCTCGCACACGGCGTGCCTCCAGGTTTCGCGGATGCTCTCGACGAGCAAACGGCCGAGCGTCTCAAGCGCCCCGAGGCAAGGGTCTATCTCGGCACGCATGAGGCTTTTGGCGTTCGAGCGACAACCTTCGCAGAGTTCGCCGAGCGTCATAGGAATGTTTTCCGCGGTGACTCGGCTTGATGGGCGATTGTTGATCGCCGACCAGAGCCAAGATCGCCTGCGTCAAACCGCAAATCTTCGATATCGGGTGGCCGGATCAGGTCGACCAAGAGACCGTAAAATTTCAAGCGGCCGTCTGGCTAAGAGTTCGAAGTGGAACGCACGGTGAACCTGTAAAGACAGAATAGGCGGAAACACCTATTATTATTGGCGTCTGAGAGTCGCCCCGAGACGAGCCGAGACAAGAGGACGCGAGCCTCTCTCCGCCATTCTTTTTCGCAGCGGCTTTGCTCGATATCCGCAGGGACTGTCGCTAGTCTGGCAAGTCTGTGAACGCGCCCACGATCGGCGCGGACCCGAGGACGAGGACGAGGACGTGGCGCGGGCGGCGGCGATTGATGAGCGCGAATGGATCGCTGCGGCAGGCGTAGTAGCGCCGCGCCTGCAATCCTCCCCGCGCGCGGCGCCGACGCCTGGCGCGGGTCGTCGCGGACGAACCAGTCTGGCGGTCGCCGGCCTGATCTCGCTTCTCGCCCATCTCGGCCTGCTCGCCGCGCTGGCGCTGCACGCCAATCCGGCGCAGCCGACCGGCGAGCCGCAGGCGATCGCGGTCGAATTCGTCGCCGCGACTGACGCCCGCCCCGCTTCGCCGTCCCAGTCTTCGCAAGAGTCAGAGACCGTCGCGGCGCCGCCGCCCGCGACGGCGGCGATCGACGAGCCGATCCTGGCAGCTACGCAGAGCGACCCCGCCCCGCAACCTACGCCGAGCGTCGAGCCTTCTCCCGCCACGACGCTTGCTGCGACGCCGACGGCGGACGCGCCTTCGCCGCCCACAGTCGTCCCGCTGGATCAGGCGGCGGTCGCCGCGCCCGCCGCGACGCCGACGCCCAACGTCGTCGCAGAAGACCAACCGGTCGTGGCAGGGACTCCGCCGACAAAGGCGCTCTCGCCGCGAACGATTGTCGCACAGGATCAGGCAACAATCCCCACGCCTGACGCGGCCCCGACGCCCAATGTCGTCGCGCAGGATCAGCCGGCGGTCGCCATGCCCGACGCCGCCCCAACGCCCAACGTCGTCGCAGAAGACCAACCGGTCGTGGCAGGGACTGCGCCGACAAAGGCGCCCTCGCCGGACACCATCGTCGCACAGGATCAGGCGACAATCCCCAAGCCTGGCGCGGCGCCAACACCCAATGTTGTCGCGGAAGATCAGGCACTCGTCGCCACGCCGATCCCGACCCCCGAGGCGTCTGCGAACATGAGCGCCAAGCAACAGCCGCCCGTCGCGACTGCCGCATCGCCCAAGGCGGTTGCGACGCCCGCAACGGTTCCGTCGCCAATCGCCGTCGCCAAACTGCCGCCAGCCGTCATAACGCCCGCGGCGACGCCTGCTCCCCAACCACTCGCGCCAAAGCCGCCAGCGCTCATCCAGGCGCCGGCGAAGCCAGCGCCAACGCTCGCGAAACCCGAGCAACCGAGTCCGGCCAAGCCGGCGCGCGTCGCCGCCCGCCCCGCCCCGGCGCAAAGCGCGTCGAGCGCCAGCGCGGCGCAGGCCAAGGGCGCGGCAGTCGCCGCCTATCGCGACTTGCTCCTCGCGCGTATCCACGCCGCCGTGCGCTATCCTGAGGAAGCGCGCGAGCAAGACACGACCGGCGTTGCGATGGTGAGTTTCACGATCGACGGCGCCGGCGACGTCGCCGCGGCCGCTCTTGCGCGCTCAAGCGGCGACGGCGCGCTCGATGGCGAAGCGGTGGCGGCGGTCAGGCGCGCGAGCCCGCTTCCCCCGCCGCCAGCCGACGCGCCGCGCGCCTATGTTGCGCCGATCCGCTTCGAATTGAATTGATCTGAGCCGGCGACGCGGAAGCTGCGGCGGCGACGGCGCCCTCTGGCAATTCTCCACAGCCGCGCCCAGATATACCCCGGCAAACGGAGGACGGGGTCATGAGAGGATTTCTAATTCGCGCGGTGGTCGTCGCGCTCGGCCTGTGGCTCGCCTCGCAGATCGTGCCGGGCGTGGAGATCCGCTCGACCAGCAGCCTGATCGCCGCGGCGCTGCTGCTTGGCATTGTCAACGCCATCGTTCGGCCGATCCTGGTGATCCTCACCCTGCCGATCACCCTGCTGACGCTTGGCCTGTTCCTGCTGGTCATCAACGGGTTGATGATCGAACTGGTAGCGCATGTGCTCGACGGCTTCTTCGTCGCCGGCCTGGGATCGGCGATTCTGACCTCGATCGTCGTCGCGGTCGTGAGCTGGCTGATGTCGGGCTTCGTCGGCCCGCAGGGCCGGATCGAAATGGTGACCGTGCATCGCTACGAGCGCTTGTGAGGGCGTGACCCCGCGAGGGAAAGCGTCATCGCGAGCGTCAGCGAAGCGATCCAGTCGCCCAATCCGCAAAGCTGGATCGCTTCGGCGCTTTGCGCCTCGCTATGACGGAGAACACCGGCGCGCTTTTGCGCCGGCCCTCACACGTCCAAATTCGCCACGCTCAGCGCATTGTCCTGGATGAATTCGCGCCGCGGCTCGACGACGTCGCCCATCAGCTTGACGAAAATATCGTCGGCCTCGTCGACTTCGCGGATCTTGACCTGCAGCAGCGAGCGCGCCTCGCGATCGAGCGTCGTCTCCCAGAGCTGGTCCTTGTTCATCTCGCCCAGCCCCTTGTAGCGCTGGAAGGCGACGCCCTTGCGGCCCGCCGCATTGACCGTCTCAAGCAGCTCGGAGGGCCCCGAAACCTGGGTCTCGTCGCCGCGGCGCAGAAAATTCGCCGGCGCGCCAAAGGCCTCGCGCAAGGGGCGCGCGTGTTCGTCGATCCGGCGCGCCTCGACTGAGGCGAGCAGGCCGGCGTCGAGCGCCGCGGCCTGTCTGACGCCGCGTACGTCGCGGGTCAGCACATAGCCACCCATCTCGCAGCGCGCGCTCCAGCCGCGCTCGGTCTCTTCGGAGATCGCATTCATCCGCTGCTCGAGCAGCCGGGCTCGCGTCTCGCCCTCGGGATCGTCAGCGTTGGCCAGCGGCTTCAGCGCGCCGGCCAGCGCCGCCTGTTCGACCGCGTTGCGATTGTAGCGCGAGTGAAGCTGCTGCAACTGCCGGCGCATGGCGCGCGCTTCCTCGACCAGCGCGGTCAGGTCGGCGCCCGCGCGCACCTCGCCGTCGGCAAGCCGCAGGGCCGCGCCTTCGAGGCCGGAGGACACGAGAAAATCCTCCATCGCCCGCTCGTCCTTGAGATAGATCTCGGACTGGCCGCGCTTGACCTTAAACAGCGGCGGCTGGGCGATGTACAGGAAGCCGCCTTCGATGATCGCCCGCATCTGCCGGAAAAAGAACGTCAGCAGCAGCGTGCGGATATGGGCGCCGTCGACGTCGGCGTCGGTCATGATGATGATCTTGTGGTAGCGCAGCTTTTCGATGTTGAAATCGTCGCGGCCGATGCCGGCGCCCAGCGCCGTGATCAGCGTGCCGATCTGCTCGCTCGACAGCATCTTGTCGAAGCGCGCCCGTTCGACGTTGAGGATCTTGCCGCGCAGCGGCAGCACAGCTTGGTATTCGCGATTGCGCCCCTGCTTGGCGGTGCCGCCGGCCGAGTCGCCCTCGACGATGAAGATTTCCGACTTCGCCGGATCGCGCTCCTGACAATCGGCGAGCTTGCCCGGCAGGCTGGCGATGTCGAGCGCGCCCTTGCGCCGCGTCAGTTCGCGCGCCTTGCGCGCCGCCTCGCGCGCCTGCGCCGCCTCGACGACTTTGCCGACGACGATCCGCGCCTCGGCGGGATGCTCCTCGAACCATTGTCCGAGCAGATCGTTGACCAGGCCCTCGACCACCGGCCGCACTTCCGAGGAGACGAGCTTGTCCTTGGTCTGCGACGAGAACTTCGGGTCGGGCACTTTGACCGACAGCACGCAGGTCAGACCCTCGCGGCAATCGTCGCCGGTCAGATCGATCTTCTCTTTCTTAGTCAGTCCGGAGCCGTCGGCGTAGCCAGTCACCTGACGGGTGAGCGCGCTGCGCAACCCGACGAGATGGGTGCCGCCGTCACGCTGCGGGATGTTGTTGGTGAAGGGCAGCACATTCTCGTGGTAGCTGTCGTTCCACCATAGAGCCACTTCGACCGTGATGCGGTCGCGCTCGCCGCGAATGGCGATCGGCTTGTCGATCAGCGGCGTCTTGGC
>SSMV01000095.1 GCA_004799435.1 Bradyrhizobium sp. | reverse complement strand
CCGCTGACGGTTTCGCTCGCCGACGCGCGTCGGATCAAAGCCGCCGTGTCGAAGTCCGATCGCATTTTTGCGCTCACTCACAATTACACCGGCTATCCGCTGGTGCGCCAAGCGCGCGAAATGGTCGCGGCGGGCGAAATCGGAACGCTTCGCCTCGTCCAGGTCGAATATCCGCAGGAATGGTTGACGGAATCGCTCGAGAAACAGGGGCAGAAACAGGCCGCCTGGCGCACCGATCCCAAGCAATCCGGGGCGGGCGGCGCGCTCGGCGACATCGGCACGCATGCCTATAATCTCGCCGACTATGTCTGCGGCGTGGAGCTTGTCGAACTGGCGGCGGAGCTGAGCTCCTTCGGCGAAGGCCGGGTGCTCGACGACAACGCGCAGGTGTTGTTTCGTTACGCCAATGGCGCACGCGGCGCGTTGTGGATCAGCCAGGTCGCCGTCGGTCACGAGAACGGGTTGCGGCTGCGAGTCTATGGAACCAAGGGCTCGCTGCAATGGGCGCAGGAGAATCCCAACGTGCTGCTGCATTCGCCGCTTGGCGCGCCGCCACGCGTTTTGACGCGCGGCGGCCCCGGCGTCGGCGCGGCGGCGGCCCGCATGACGCGCATACCGACCGGCCATCCGGAGGGCTATCTCGAAGGATTCGCCAATATCTATTCCGAGGTCGCGCTCGCCATCAAAGCGGCGCGCCGCGGCGAGAAGCCGCCGGCCGGCGTGCATTTCCCCGGAATCGACGATGGCTTGAAAGGCCTCGCCTTCATCGAGGCGGCCGTCGAATCGGCGAAGGCCAACGGCAAGTGGACGAAGCTCGCAAAGGCCTGAGCCTGACGAAGCCTGAGCTTGACGAAGGCCTGAGCGAAGCGACGTCTCGCTCTAGTCGCGCCCCGCATAGGCGAAAGACGCGAAATCCGCCGGCGTCGCCTCGCCCGACGTGTCGAAGGCCGCCATGCCGACGAAGGCGCCGGTGAAGGAACAATGTTCGCCGCCGCCCGCCTCATCGGAAATCAACGAGGCGTCGAGCGTCGGGCCGACCGGCTTCCATTTCGCTTCGCCCGTCTGCGGCCACAGCGCGTAGAACTGCAATTGCGCGCGATCGACTGAGGCGCGAAGGCGGACGGGCCCGGGCGGCAGCGCAATCGGCGGCATCGGGTAGGTCAATCGCCCGCGCGGGAAATCGCCGGCGCAGCTTAAGATTGTCAGCGCGCGACCGGACTGCTCGTCCTGTGTGATCGCGAGGAAATGAAACTTGTACCGGTTGTAATAGAGAACGAGGCCCGCCGCCTGTTGGAAGTCGCGCGGCGCGAATTCAAGTTCTGTCTCGGCGTCGAAGGTAAAATGCGCCTGCCGGCGCGCGACCAGCGCCTGCTCGAACCAGGAGCCGATCGACTCGCGCGCGATCAACCGCAGCCGGCCGGGCCGCGCCTCCAAGGAAAAGATCCGCTCGGGGTAGGGCGTGCGCAACCACTGGAAATCGTCGGGCAGCGGACCGGCGCGAAATTCATAGTCGATGCGGCCGATTTCGCTCCTTGCTTCGATCGGCGCCGGCGGCGGGATTTCGAGCGCGGGAACCCGCCCGCCTTGTGCGAGATAAAGCCAGTCGTCGTCGCGCCAGACGCATTTTTGCAACGCCGTCTCGCGCCCGAGCGGCGAGCGTCGTGCGCCGGGCAGGGGCCGCGAGCAAAGATGCGTGTGATAGACCTGACCATCCGCCGTCTCGACAATCTGTCCATGTCCCGCGCGTTGCAGGGGCGCGTCTGGCGCGTCTTTCGACGTGATCAGGTGCGTGTTTGGATGAAGCTCGTAGGGGCCGGCGAGATTTCGCGAGCGCGCCATGGTCACGGCATGATCATAGCCGGTGCCGCCTTCCGCGGTGGTGAGATAATACCAGCCGCCGCGACGAAAGAGATGCGGCCCCTCGACCAGGCCGAGCGCGCTGCCCTCGAAAATCATCCGCGCTTCGCCGATCAGCTTTTGCGCCGTAGGATCGTATTGCTGCAGCCTGATCCCCGCGAAAGCGTGGTGGGGACGCGGGCGCGGGGGCGGGTCGCGATGGTCCCAGACCATGTTGACGAGCCATTTTCGCCCGTCCTCGTCATGGAAGAGCGAGGCGTCGAAGCCGCTCGAATTGAGCGTGACCGGATCCGACCAGGGCCCCTCGATCGCCGGGGCGGCGGCGAGGTAGTTATGCGCGTCGTTGAAGGCGTCGCCGAAGCGTTTCACGTCGGTGTAGACGAGCCAAAACTTTCCGTCGGCGTGGGACAGGCACGGAGCGTAGATGCCTCCGGAATCGGGGTTGCCGCGCATGTCGAGCTGCGCCGGCCGGTCGAGCGGGCGTTTGACCAGGCGCCAATTCGCGAGATCGCGCGAATGGTGGATTTGCACGCCCGGATACCACTCGAAGGTCGAGGTCGCGATGTAATAATCCTCGCCGACGCGGCAGATCGACGGATCGGGGTTGAATCCCGGCAGAATCGGATTGCGGATCGCCGTCATTTGTCCCCTCCGTCGATCGCGCCGCGTTAGCGGGCCGCCCAGAGCAGGCCGCGCTCGAGGATCGTTCGCATCTCGGGAACTTCGAACTCGGCCGTGACATGGCCGAGCGAGGAATAGAAGACGCGCCCCGCGCCATGATGGCGCTTCCAGACGACCGGCATCACGACGCCGTCGATCCAAGCGGCATGCGCGCCGGAAAAACGCGTGGTCGCCAGAACTTCGACGGAAGGATCGAAGTGCATGTAATATTGCTCGGAGCGATAGGGAAAGCTGGCGATTCCGGCCATGATCGGATCGTTCGGCTTGATGACGTCGACGCGATAGTCGACGATGCCGCCGGGATGGGCGACCCATTGGCCGCCGCACATGAATTGATAATCGACGCTGTCGCGGAAGGCGTCGCCCATGCCGCCGTGATAGCCGGCTAGTCCGACGCCGCCGCGCACAGCGGCGGTGAGGTTCTCGACCTCTTCCTTCTCGATCTTCGACATTGTGACGATCGGCACGATCAGACTCATGTCGGCGATCGACGGATCGGCGAAAGCCTCGGTCGTGTTTTCGATATAGACCTTGAACCCATGCTTCTCGAGCATGTCGGCGACGATATGCGCGCCTTTCTCCGGTTCGTGACCGTTCCAGCCGCCCCAAACGACGAGCGCTTCGCGCATATGTCTTCCCCCCTTTGCCTGTCCGGCGCTTCAGTCGAGCTCGCCGACCTTGAGCGTCGCCGGCAGCGGCGCCGGGCGCTCGGGGCGCGTCGAAATCTCGACGATCCGCCCGGAGTCGAACGAAGTCTGAAACGCTTCCATCACTTCCAGCACATGCAGAGCGAGCGCGCCGCTGGCGCGGTGCGGTCGTTTGCTGCGGATCGCCTGCGCCATGTCGGCGAGGCCGAGGCCGCGAAAATTGTCGTCCCAATAGGCATGACGGATCGGCATTTCCCGCCATTCCTCGCCGGCGGCGGCGAATTCTATCGTGCCGCCGAAGTAATTCGGATCCGGCACGCTCAGCGCGCCGTCTTCGCCGTAGATTTCGAGCGGAACATGTTTGTGCTTGGCGACGTCGAAGCTCATCGTCACGCTCACCGCGGCGCCGGCGACGAAGCGCAAAAGCCCGGTCACATGCGTCGCGACTTCCACCGGCACATGCGTTCCCTTCAACGGCTCGCTGTGAACGAGACGTTGCGAACGCGTGCGGGTCGCGGCGCCGAAGACGCTCTGGACCGGCCCGAGCAGATTGACGAGATCGGTGATGTAATAGGGGCCCATGTCCAGCATCGGGCCGCCGCCGGCCAGATAGTAGAAGCCCGGATTTGGGTGCCAGCGCTCATGGCCGGGGCACATGAAAAAGGCCGTGCCGCCGATTGGTCTTCCGATTTGGCCGGAGTCGATCAGCGCGCGGGCGCTCTGATGCGCGCCGCCGAGAAATGTGTCGGGGGCCGAGCCGAGCCGCAGGCCCTTCGCCTCGGCCGCCGCCACCAGCTTGCGCGCTTGCGCCAGCGCAACGCCAAGCGGCTTCTCGGCGTAGACATGCTTGCCGGCGGCGATCGCCTGCAATCCCACCTCGACATGGGCGTTGGGTACGGTGAGGTTGAGAATGATCTCGACCTTGCGATCGGCGAGAGTCTCCTCGACGCTTCGCGCGGCTAAGCCAAATTCGGCGGCGCGCGCTTCGGCGGCCGACATACGGGCGTCGGACAGCGCGACGACGTCGAGGATGGGGAACTTCCTGATCGCCGTGAGATAGGCGGCGCTGATATTGCCGCAACCGATGACGCCGACGCCGACGCGCTCCATCACAAGGGTTCCCCTCCGGTTTGCGGCGCCTCGCGCAGCAGCGCCGGGCCCGTCGTTCCCCAGGGCGCGCCATAAAGGTCGCGCAGCGTCATCGCCGCTGCGCCGCGCACCCAAAAGCCGTCGCTCCATTCGCGCATCACAATGTCGGCGACATCGGCGAGGCTGGGCGGCAGGAACGCCGCAACCGAGCGGCGCAGCGGCTCAACGAAATGTTCGCTGGTCGCGAGCAGCCGCCCCGAGATGATGACTTTGGGCGGAGCGAAGAGCGCGATCAGATTGGCGATCGCGAATCCGAGCGCTTCGCCAGCCGCGGCAAGCAGAGCGACGCAGCGTTCGTCGCCGGCGGCGGCGCGTTGCAGCAGCAAGCTGAGCCGTCGCTTGGGCGTGGCAGTCGCGTCGTCGTCGTAGTTGCGCAGCAGCGGCTCGGCTTCGGCGAGCACCGCGGTTTCCGAAGCGAGATCGGCCAGACGTCCGCCGCCGCCGGGCCCAGGCAGGCGCACCATCATGTCGCCGAGATCGGGGCCGAGGCCATTGGCGCCGCGAAACAGCTCGCCATTGTGCAGGATGCCGAGGCCGAGGCTGCGTTCGACGCTGACGACGAGAAAATCGTTGATTTCGCGCGCCTGGCCGAACCAGTGCTCGGCCAGCGCGACGAGATTGACGTCGCTGTCGATCGTCACCGGCACGCCAAGCCGCTCGGTCAGGCTCGGCCCAAAAGCGACGTCGCGCTCGCCGAAAATCGGGCTTTGCCGGCAGACGCCCGCCGCGCGTTCGACGACGCCCGGCAGGCCGACGCAGAGACCGGAGATGTCGCTCATTTCGAGCCCGGCGTCGCTGACGCAGCGCCTGACGCCGTCCTCCACCAGATCGGCGATCACCGAGGCTGTCTGCCGGTCGATGCGGATCGGCAAGGCAAGCGACCCCAGAACGTCGGCGCAGAAATTGGTCACCGCGATGGTGATCTGATCGGCCGCGAGCTTGACCCCGACAACGCGCGCCGCGTCGGGGTTGAGCTTGAGCATCACGCGCGGACGGCCGCGGCCGAGGTCGCGCAGCGCGCCAACCTGGAGCGGCACGATCAGCTTGTCGTCGAGCAGCGCGGCGGTGATGGCCGAGACCGTGGTCGGGCTCAAATCGGTGAGTTGGGAGAGCTCGACGCGGCTGACCGGCCCGAACCGGCGGATCGCGTCCATGACATGGAAGCGATTGATCGCTCGCATCAGTTCTGGGTCGGCGGTTTTCATGAATTCTTTGGGCTGCGCTGCGACCAGAATTAATTTGGGAGCAGATTAATTTCAGTTCGAGCGCCGCGTGTCAATCGAGGCGCCCGGCGGAAAACCGGGGCAAAAAACGCGTACGCTTGACACGGCCCGAGAGTCGCGACAGATTTAATCCGCGTATCAAAATAAAGAAGCGGCTCGTCAACGCCTCGGAGGAAACCATGTCGTTCAGAACGCTTGCGCTCGCATCCGCTTGCCTGCTCGCCCTCGGCGCCGGAGCCCGCGCGGACAGCACTGTGACCATTCTACACGTCAATGACAACGCCGGCGCTCGGGCGTTTTGGGACACGATCGCCAAAGACTATGAGGCCTCGCACAGCGGCGTCAAAGTCGAATTCAAGTATCTGGAAAACGAGGCCTTCAAGGCCAAACTGCCGACCATGCTGCAATCCGACGACTCGCGCCCTTCGGCGTTCTATAGCTGGGGCGGCGGCGTGATGGAGGCGCAGGTCAAGGCGGGCTTCCTCAAGGACATCACCGCTGACGTGGCCGATGTCGAAAAGAACCTGTCGCAGACCGCGGACGACGCGTTCAAGGTCGACGGCAAGGCCTATGGCGTGCCGTGGGACACCGGCGGCGTGCCGATCTTCTATAACAAGAAGCTATTCGCCAAGGCCGGCGTGAAGGCTGAGGACATCAAGACCTGGGACGATTTCCTCGCCGCCATCAAGGCGCTCAAGGCGGCTGGCGTCACGCCGATCGTCGTCGGCGCCGGCGAGAAATGGCCGATGCATTTCTACTATTCCTATCTCGTCATGCGCATCGGCGGCGCACACGCGCTTTCCGACGCCAAGGCTGGCAAGGACGGCGGCTTCAAGAACGCGACCTTCGTCGAAGCCGGCAAGCGGCTGCGCGAACTGGCCGCGCTCGAACCCTTCCAGAATGGCTATCTCGCCACCTCGCACCAGCAGTCGGCGTCGACGTTCGGCGACGGCAAGGCGGCGATGGACCTGATGGGCGATTGGCTGCTCAACATGCAGAGCTCAAGCGCTTCGGACGGCAAGGGGCTCGCCGAAGACGATATCGGGGTGATGTCCTTTCCGACGCTTCCCGGCGGCAAGGGCCAGGCGAGCGATATTCTGGGCGGCAATCACGCCTTCCTGGTCACCAAGACAGCTTCGGCCGACGCTATCGATTTCCTGAAATTCTTCAGCCAGGAGAAATACGCCAAGGCCGCCGCCGAAGGGGGCTATTATATTCCGGTCTACAAAGGCTCGGAAGCCTCGATCAAGGACCCGATCGAACGGCAGATCGCGACCATGCTCGCCAACACCAGCTACCACCAGAACTTCTTCGATCAGGATCTCGGTCCTTCGGTCGGGCGCGTCGTCAACGACATCTCCGTCGCTGTCGCCGCCGGACAGATGACGCCGGAGGCTGCCGCGGCGGCGATCCAGGCCGCAGCCGATCAGCAATAGCGCTTCCGATCGGGACCGGCGCCGCCGTCCTGTCCCCCCGAGGGACGGCGGCGCAGTCATCGCGAAACGGGAGCGAGCTTGACGGTCGCAACCCCCTACGTCGAGCAGCGACGCCGCACCAATCTCAATGCTTGGGCGGCGATAGTGCTTTTTATGCCGCCCGCGCTGCTGTTGTTCACGGTCTTCGTCTTTCTGCCGATGGCGGAGGCAAGCTGGTACAGTTTCTTCAACTGGAACGGCTACGGCCGGCTTGAGCGTTTCATCGGCCTCAAGAACTACGGCTATGTCTTCGAGGATCCCGTTTTCTTCCGGGCTCTGATCAACAATGGCCTGATCATCGTCGTCTCGATGCTGGTGCAGTTGCCGCTCGCAATGGGCGTCTCGCTGCTGGTGGCCGAGCGCACGCGTGACGCCGTCTGGTTTCGCCTGATCTTCTTCCTGCCCTATGTGCTTGCCGATATCGCGGCCGGGCTGATCTGGCGCTTCATGTTCGACGGCGACTATGGTCTGGCCGCCGCGATAACCGGACTGTTCGGTCTGCAGCCGGTCTATCTGCTGGCGAGCCCGGACTGGGCCTATAGCGCGATCCTGATCGTCGTCGTCTGGAAATATTTCGGCTTCTATATGATGCTGTTCGTCGCCGGCCTGCAGGGCGTCGACAAATCCCTGCTTGAATCGGCCGAGATCGACGGCGCTTCGCCGTCGCAGAAATTCTTCAAAGTGACCTTGCCGCTGTTGGGGCCGATGGTCCGGTTGGCGATTTTCTTTTCGGTGGTCGGCTCGCTGCAACTCTTCGACATCGTCGCGGCCATCACCGCCGGCGGACCCTTCAACACCACTCACACGATGGTGTCCTTCCTCTATTATTTCGGTATCACGCGCATGCGCGTCGGCTACGGCTCGGCGATCGGCGTCGTGCTGTTCATCATTAGCGTCGCCTTCGCTTTCGGCTACAAACGCCTGGTCATGCGCGATGACTGAAGCCGCCAGCTTGCCCGTCGCGGACCGTGCCCGACGACGTGACGTCGAGCTCGGACGTCCGCGCGGCTTTGTCGCGCGCCTGCTGCGCCTCGCGGCGCTGATCGTGCTGGCGGGAATCGTGCTCGTGCCGCTGGTTGCGACCG
>SSMV01000094.1 GCA_004799435.1 Bradyrhizobium sp. | reverse complement strand
CTGTCCGCGATCAGAATATTGGCGGTGCGCCGCTTGAGATCGATGCGCACCCGATCGCCGGTCTTGAGGATGGCGAGGCCGCCGCCCGCCGCCGCTTCGGGCGAGGCGTTCAGGATCGAGGGCGAACCCGACGTGCCCGATTGGCGCCCGTCGCCGATGCAGGGCAAGGCGTTGACGCCGCGCTTGAGCAGCGCCGCCGGAGGTTGCATGTTCACGACCTCCGCGCCGCCGGGATAACCAATCGGCCCCGCGCCGCGCATGAAGAGTATGCAGGTCTCGTCGACCGCCAGCGCGGGATCGTCGATCCGCGCGTGGTAATCCTCCGGCCCGTCGAAGACGATCGCTCGTCCCTCGAACGCGTCAAGATCTCCGGGGTTCGAGAGGTAGCGCCGGCGAAAGTCGTCGTCGATGACGCTGGTCTTCATGATCGCGCTGTCGAACAGATTGCCGCGCAACACGATGAAACCCGCTTCCGGCTTCATCGGCGCTTCGATCGGAAAAATCACATCCGCGTCGCCCGATTGTTTTCCCTTGCAGTTCTCGCCGATCGTGCGGCCGTTCACAGTAAGTGCGTCTTCGTGAATGAAGCCGCGTTTGGTCAGTTCGTTGACCACCGCCGGCACGCCGCCGGCGCGATGGAATTCCTCGCCGAGATATTTGCCGGCGGGCTGCATGTTGACGAGCAGGGGGACGCGGTGGCCGATCTTCTCCCAGTCGTCATTGTCGAGCGGCACGCCAAGATGGCGGGCGATGGCGTTGAGATGGATCGGCGCATTGGTCGAACCGCCGATCGCGCTATTGACGACGATGGCGTTCTCGAAGGCCTTGCGGGTCAGGATGTCCGAAGGCTTCAAATCCTCACGCACCAGTTCGACGATGCGCTCGCCGGTCCGGTAAGCGATCTGCCCGCGCTCGCGATGGGGCGCGGGGATCGCTGCGCAGCCCGGCAGGCTCATGCCGAGGGCCTCAGCCAGGGCATTCATCGTCGAGGCCGTGCCCATCGTGTTGCAATGGCCGATTGACGGCGCGGAATCGGTGACGATCGCCATGAATTCGCGATAGTCGATCTTGCCTTCGGCGAGTTCCTGGCGCGCCTGCCAGACGACCGTGCCCGAACCGACCCGTTCGCCATGACGCCAGCCATTGTTCATCGGACCGCCCGAGAGCACGATAGCCGGTATATTGACGGTCGCCGCCGCCATGAGACAGGCCGGCGTCGTCTTGTCGCAGCCAGTCGTCAGCACGACGCCGTCGATGAAATAGCCCATCAGGATCTCGACCAGGCCGAGATAGGCGAGATTGCGGTCGAGCGTTGCGGTCGGGCGCCGGCCGGTTTCCTGAATCGGATGGACCGGGAATTCGAACGGCACCCCGCCCGCCGCGATGATGCCCGCGCGCACCCGCTTGGCGAGATCGAGATGGTGACGGTTGCAGGGCGACAGGTCGGAACCGGTCTGCGCAATGCCGATGATCGGCTTGCCCGAGGTCAATTCCTCGGGCGTCAGGCCGAAATTGAGATAGCGCTCGATATAGAGCGCCGTCATGCCGGGATTTTCGGGGTTGTCGAACCACAGCGTCGAGCGCAGTCGGCGCGTCTCGTGGCCGGCGCGGTTTTGGCCGCCCGTCGCCGCCTCCTTGTCGCTCATCGTGCCGTCCTCACGCCTCCCCGGGGGGCCATTTGCAGACCCGTGTCGCCACTATGCGGCCAATCATATGGTAAAATCAATGAGAAGCGCGCTGACTTCAAGCGCCGCCTGCGCCATGCTATGCGGGCGCGCGACGCGCCCGTAGCTCAATTGGATAGAGTATCGGTCTTCGAAACCGAGGGTTGGGAGTTCAAGCCTCTCCGGGCGCGCCAGACAGTCTTTTCGCCCTCGCTTTGTGACGCCGCGAAGCAAAGGCCGGCGACGAGCCGCCGCCTTGACTTCGCAACCGCTTGTCGCCAGTTTCGCCGGCCTCGCCCGGGGGGCGCCGCAACTTAGGTCTCATGCGCTCCTATTTGAGTTTTGAAACGCCAGTCGCCGACATCGACGCACGCGTCGACGAGTTGCGCGCGATGGCGGAAAAGGGCGATTCAGAAGCGCTCAACGAAGAGATCACCAGGCTCGAGGCGAAATCGGCAAAGACGCTCGCCGAGATCTACGCGAGCCTGACCCCCTGGCAAAAAACCCAGGTCGCGCGCGTGCAGGGCCGGCCGCATTTCAACGATTACGTCAAAGGGCTGATCGAGGATTTCACGCCGCTCGCCGGCGACCGCAAATTCGCCGAGGACGCAGCGATCGTCGGCGGCATCGGCCGCTTTCGCGGCAGTCCGATCTGCCTGATCGGTCACGAGAAAGGCGACGACACCGCAAGCCGCCTCAAACATAATTTCGGCATGGCGCGCCCCGAGGGCTACCGCAAGGCGGCCCGTCTGATGGAGCTCGCCGATCGCTTCGATCTGCCGGTTGTTTCGCTGGTCGACACCGCCGGCGCGTGGCCAGGCGTCGACGCCGAGGAGCGCGGACAGGCGGAAGCAATCGCCAGAGCGACCGACGTCACGCTTGCGCTGGGCACGCCCAATGTCGCCGTAGTTGTGGGCGAAGGTGGTTCGGGCGGCGCGCTGGCGATCGCCGCCTGCAACAAGGTGCTGATGCTCGAACATTCAATCTACACGGTCGCGTCGCCTGAGGCGGCCGCCTCGATTCTGTGGCGCGATTCCTCGCGCGCGCAGGACGCCGCGACCAGCATGAAGATCACCGCTCAGGATCTGCTGAAATTCGGCATCATCGACGGGATCGTGCCCGAGCCGGTCGGCGGCGCCCATCGCGATCCGCAAGAAGCAATCACCGAGGTCGGCCGCGCCGTCGGCGCGGCGCTCGACCAGCTTGGCAACATGTCGCGCGAAGCGCTCCGAGAGGCGCGTGCGACCAAGTTCCTAGCGATGGGCCGCAAGGCCTGAGAGCGACCCGCGCCGAGTTAAGGCGCTGGCAAGGTTGATGGCGCTTAATTGCCGAATGAACGGCCTGCCGTCGAGCGGCCAAGCTATTAAGAATGCTGAGGAAAGACGACCTTGAACGATTGGCGTAAGCGTTTGTTCGCGCTCGGGCTGGCGCTGTTCGCCAGCGCGCTTGCGGCCGGTTGCGAGGATGCGCTCGATTCTTCGGGGCGCTCGCAGGCGCCGATCCCCGGCGAGACGCTGGCGCTGATGGACAAGATCGGCACGACGCCCGCGGCGCCGATGCTGATCCGCGCCTATAAGCAGGAAGCCGAATTCGAAATCTGGAAGATGAAATCGGACGGCCAATACGCGCTCCTGAAAACCTATCCGATGTGCCGCTGGTCGGGCCAGCTCGGCCCCAAGCTGCAGGAGGGCGACCATCAAGTTCCCGAGGGCTTCTATACGATCACGCCGGCGCAGATGAATCCGAACTCGCATTATTATCTGTCGTTCAACGTCGGCTATCCCAACGCCTATGATCGGGCGCTCGACCGCACCGGCGGCGACATCATGGTTCACGGCATCTGTTCGTCGGCCGGCTGCTTCTCGATGACCGATCCGCAGATCGCCGAGATCTACGCCATCGCCCGCGAGGCCTTCAACGGCGGCCAGGCGGCGATCCAGATGCAGTCCTTCCCGTTTCGAATGAGCGCGCAGAATCTCGCCAGACATCGGCTCGATCCCAACATCGCCTTCTGGAAGGAAATCAAAAACGGCGCCGACCATTTCGAAGTGAGCAAAACCGAGCCGGACGTTCTGATCTGCGACAGGCACTATGTTTTCGGCGCCCGATCCGACAAAGATGTGGACGCGAGCGCGCCCTGCCCGGCTGGGCTGCAGCGCGACGATCAGATCGAAGCGGCGGTCGTCGAAAAGGCTACTCAGGACGATTCCGCGGTCGCGACGCTGGTTGCCCAAGGCGTCAGGCCGGTACGCCTCGTCTATCAGGACGGCGGTCAGAACGCCGCCTTCGCCGGCAAGGATGAAGACGCCAGCGCGCCCGAAGCCTTGTCCAGAGGGCCGACCGAAATCCTGCTCGACAATTCCGGCCGGCCTTTGCCGCCGGGCGCCAAGCTCGCGGCGCCGCCGCGCCATGACGCAACGACTGGCCATGACGCGACGACCGGCGCTGGCCAGCCGCAGGCTTCGCTCGACGCGCTTCGCCCGAGCGCCGACTAGTCTCGCCTCGGCGCCTCACGTTCCGGCGATGATCGCTCTTAGAAAGGCGACATGGCGGGCGAAAGCCTCGCGGCCAATCGCGCTCACTTTGACATTGGTGCGCGGCCGGCGGCCGACGAAAGATTTGCTGATCTCGACATAGCCGGCGCGCGCCAGGTGATCGAGATGCGCGCCGAGATTGCCGTCGGTCGCGCCGGTCAGCGATTTCAACTGGGTGAAATCGATTCCGTCGCCGCAGTGGGGCGCGGTCAGCGCCGCCATGATCTTGAGCCGGATCGGCTGATGGATGATCTCGTCGGGCGCGGTCATCGCGTCAGGCCCTCCGCATCCAGAGACCCGCCAGGATCAGCGAGCCGCCGTTGACGATCGACAGCGCCAGCCAGAATTGGTGGTCGATCCAGAGATAGGCGGCCAGCGTCAGCGCCGTCGCGCCGAGGCCGATGACGAGAAAGGCGAAGCCGAACCACAGGCCGGCGAGCGCATAGCCAAACTGGAAGAGCGTCGGCCAGAAGGTCGCCAATTGGCGCGATCCAAAGTCGCCGATCAGACCGGTCCAGATCCAACCGAAGCCGTAGAACAGCGCGAAAGTCGCGAGCAGGCGGACCGGAACCTGGGTGCGCTCACGAAAATGACCGCGCAGCATCAGGACGGTCAGAGCGATGCCGACCAGGTCGACGGCAAACCAGCTAACGGCCGCGACGTGAGGGAGAAGATAGAAGAAGGTGCGCCGCACGAATTGCAGCAGGCCCCACATGATGAAAATGTCGCCAGCGCGCCGATAGATGCGCGACTGTTTGACCCGAGAGACGACATTGTCGATCTCGCCGAGCATTGCGCCGGCTTCGTCGGGACTGATGGTCATCCTGCGCGCTCCAAACTCGGTGCGGATGTGAAGACGAGACGCGGCAGCGAAGACCAACCGGCGTAGAGGCCGGCCGCGATGAAGGCGCGGCGGAACTGCGTCAGCGTGCGACCCCAGAAGAGACCGGCGAAGACGCCGCCGGCCAGCGCCAGCGCGCTGGCGATTTCGGCGTGGGCTCCGGGATCGCTCGCCATCGCCAGTGTGACTGCGCCGGCATATTTCACCGCGAAGGCCGACAGGATCATGATCAAGGGGATCGGCGAACCCGTCATGGCCAGCCGCCCCGTCTCGGGGATAAACCGCGGCGCGGGCGCCAGCGCGGCGAGCGCGCCGCCGGCGGCGAGACCCAAGATGGCGCCGACGGCGAAGAGCGCGAGATTGCCGCCGAGACCCTGCGACCCGATGAGGCCGGCAAGCCCCCAGAGGAGGAAGACAGCGGGCACGATCAGCGCGCGCCTGGGTGCGATTTCCTTCGGCCGCATTGCGGCGACGCCGCGCGAAACGAGGAAGGCGAGCAGAAGCCAGACCCAGATCGGCGTGTGCACGAGAATATTATAGATGAGCATCTTCAAATCGCCTTCGCGTTTCAGGGCTTCGTCACCGCTTCGACAAGCGCGGCGACCGCCGCCGGCTGATAGACGATCCCCATATGATCGACCTCGGGAAGCACTGTCACGCTCGGTCCGAGCGGCGCGACGACGCGCTGATAAGCCTCGGCGTCCATCAACTCGTCGCGCTCGCCGGCGATCAGTGCGATGCGCGAACCGCCCGAGCTGAGCGCATCGCGCCAATCGCGCGGCGGGCCGTAATTGGCGAGCAGGCGGAAGGAATAGCGCGAGGTCGTGACCATCGCCGCCTCGCGCCGGTTGGCGAAGGCGATGACCGGCAGCGACTGACCCCAGTCGAGTCCGATGCGTCGCATCGCCATCAGCGCGGCGATTCGCGGCATGTCGGGCGCGGCCCAGAGCCCTGGGCCTTCCGATGGCCGGGTGGTCGGCGCGGCATAGCCGAGATAGGGCGCGAGCAGCACGAAGCGATCGAATTTGGCGCCAAGCGCTTCGCCGGCGACGCGCAACGCGAAGCCGCCGCCCGAGGAATGGCCGATCAGCGTCAGCCCGGCGTTGGGATAGGTCTTGCGCAGCTCAACGATGAGATCGGCGAGATCGTCGTCGAGCTGACCGATATAGGCGATGTCGCCGCGGGTGCCCGAAGCGCCATGGCCGCGCATGTCGAGGGCGACGGCGGCGACGCCTGCATTGGCGAGCGCCAGAGCGGCCGCGTTCATCTCGCTTGAGGAGGCGGAAGAGCCATGGGCGAGGATCGCCAGGCGATCGTTCGCCTCGGGGGCGCCGGCCGTCGCTGGATAGAAGCGATAGGCGAGCCAGGTTCCGTCGCGCGCCTGAAAGCGGCTCAGCGCCGGCTTCTGGTCCTGAGAGATCGAGACCGCCCCGGAATGGATCGAAGCGAGCGGTGGCGGCGAGCGCAGCGGCGCGGCGAGCATCGCGCCAAGCGTCAGGGCCGCGACGCCGACGATCGCCAGAAGACAACAAGCGACACGAATGAAAATCATGAAATCACCTCTGCAGATAACTCTATATTACAGAGTTATCTGCAGGTGTCAAATCCGACGACGCAGCGCCATTGCGTCCACGGCCCGAGCCGCCGGGCGACCCAGGGCGTTAACCAAGCGCTAACCATTTGAAGACAATTTGAATTATGTAGGCTCGCGGTCGATGAGATCGTGCCGGCGGCAATCAAACTGTCGCACGAATCATCGAGGCTGGCCTCATCCGACGGGCCGGAGACAGAGCCTCGATGGGCGATCGCGCAGGCGCCGAAAGCCGCGGAACGCAGGTTCCGCCCCCGACCGTCTCCGATTTCCCTGTCCCATTTTTCCCTTTTTCGACCGTTTCGCGCGCCTGGGCGCAGCGCGCGGCGTTGTTTTGCGCCCGTCCGTCCAAGAAGAAGGGGCTTCGCCAGTGACCAAGCGCATCGAGAAGCAGAAGCGTCGCAGTGGCCGTTCAGTTGACGGCAATTCCGCTGAGATCATCCCCCTCTACAAGGCCAAATATGCGACCGAGCGCACGCCCGCGCCGATCCGCCCGCTCAATGTCAATCAGGCTGAATATCTCGCAGCCCTGCGCAGCAGCCGCCAGATCTTCGTGCTCGGCCCGGCGGGCACCGGCAAGACCTGGATCGCCGCCACTTACGCGGCCGATCTTTATCGCGCCGGTCAGATCAGCAAGATCATTCTCACCCGCCCCAACGTGCCCTGCGGCCGCTCGCTTGGCTTCTTTCCCGGTTCCCTGGAAGAGAAATTCGCGCCCTGGGCGGCGCCCGTCATCGAAGCGATCAAGGAGCGCATTGGCGCCGGCGCCTTCGAGATTGCGCTGAAACGGCACGAGATCGAAATGGTGCCTTTCGAAGTCATGCGCGGGCGATCGTGGAGCGACGCTTTCGTCCTGCTCGACGAAGCGCAGAACACCACGCCGGCCGAGATCAAGATGTTCCTCACCCGCATTGGCGAGGATTGCACCACGGTGATCAATGGCGACATCAGCCAGTGCGATCTCGACGAGACCTCGGGCTTACGCGTCGCGCTCGATCTCGCCGCCAAGCATGGGTTGCCCGCGCCGGTGATCGAATTCACCCTCGCCGACATCGTTCGCTCCGGCATCTGCGCCATGTGGGCGCGCGCCTTCGCCGAGGCGCGGGTTTAGACCGCTCGCGGGCGGAGAAAATCCGAAACGGCAGCGGCGCGGGCCTCCGATCCCGCGGCCAGGGACGGCCGCGCCACAGGGGGCGGCCGCCGCAATTTCGTCCCTTCCGCCGGGTTAGTCTGCCGACGCAGTTAATCGGCTCTAAACACTCTCCTTTTAAGTTTATCGGGTGGAGTGGCGTGAGCATAGCGTGGCGTACGGACAAGCGACCAATTTGAGCGACGATTATCGCGGTCCCCGTCTGGGTTCGCTGGCGCTGCTCGCGTGGGGCGGCGCGCTGACGCTGGCCGCATTTCTCGCCCTGCATGCGCGCCCCGTCGCAACGCCCGCCATCCCCATGGCGCCATCCGAGGCGCGAATCCCCTTCGCCAGCGTCGCGCCGCTGATCAGGCCCGACAAAAATACCAATCCTTATGGCGGCCTCGTCGCTTTCGATGTCAGGCCGGCTAATCCCTATGGCGCGTTGGTCGATGATTTCTCCGACCGCGGGTCGGCCTCGTCGGGTCTCGGATCGGCTTTGCTGGCGAGCCTCGCCGCCCCGCCCGTCGCCGCGATTCCCGCCGCGATCCCGCAAATTCCGGAACAGGCGCCGGCGACGCCGCTACCGCCGCAGCGCGACGTCGCAATGATCGACGACGCGCCCCTGATCCCCTCGCCGCCCGCGCGCCCGGCCGAGTTTGGCGTGCTCGCGGCGCTGACGCCGGCACCCGCGCCGCGCCCTTCGCCGGCAGCCGCCGCCCCCGTCGCACCCGCCGCCGCGCCGCTCGAAAGCGCCGGGCCAGTCGCGACGATCGCCGGTCGGATGCGGGCGCCCAATGTCGCGCTCGCCTATGCGACGCCGGGAGACGATGCCGGCGGGATCGCCAAGAGCCCGGCGCTTGATGCGATGGACCGCGCCTCGGGCACGTCGAGCTTCGCCCGCTCGACGCCCTCGCCCGCCCCCGACGGTCTCACCGCCATTTATGATATTTCGGCGCGCACCGTCTATCTGCCCGACGGCACGCGACTGGAGGCTCATTCCGGATTGGGCGACAAGCTCGACGATCCTCGCTTCGTCGCCGAACATGATCGTGGCGCGACGCCGCCCCATCTCTATGATCTCGAATTGCGCGGCCCCCTTTTCCATGGCGTGCAGGCGCTGCGCCTCGATCCGGTCGGCGGCGACAGCGCGGTCTTCGGCCGCTCGGGCCTGCTCGCGCATACTTACATGCTCGGCCCCAACGGCGATTCCAACGGCTGTGTCTCCTTCAAGGATTACGACGCCTTCCTGCGCGCCTATCAGGAAGGCCGCGTGAAGCATCTCGTCGTCGTCGCGCGGCTGGACTGATCGAAAGCGTTAGCGGGCAAAAAGCGCAATTGGTTCGCGCCGGCGCTTCGGGCGCGCTTTGACGGCGAAGACTTTCTCATCCAAGTTCTGCGCGAACAGCATCGTTTTGGCGGTTCCGGCCGATCGCTTTGCAAGGCAGTCAGCGGAGTTAATGCCTGCGGTGGACGAAGAGCTCACGACGGATTACCTCGTCGTCGGCGCCGGCGCGGCGGCGATGGCGTTCACCGACGCGCTGCTCGCGCATTCCGACGCGACCGTAACAATCGTCGATCGTCGCCACGCGCCCGGAGGGCATTGGGTCGACGCCTATCCCTTCGTCCGCCTGCATCAGCCGTCCACATTCTACGGGGTCAGTTCGACGCCGCTCGGGCAGGACGCCGTGGACGTCGCCGGCACGAACGCGGGCTATTACGAGCTGGCGGGGGCCGATGAAATCCGCGCCTATTTCGCGCGGGTGATGTCTCGTCATTTTCTGCCCAGCGGGCGCGTACGCTATTTTCCTTGTTGCGAATATGTCGGCGAGCGCCGTTTCGTGTCGCGGCTCACCGGGGCCTCGTGGCGCGCGAGCGTCAAGCGAAAGCTTGTCGACACGACCTATCTCGAGGGCGCCATCCCGGCCACCAGCGCGCCGCCCTTCGAAGTGGCCAGCGGCGTTCGCTGCGTGCCGGCGGCCGACGTCGCGCGTATCGGCGACAGCCCGGAGCGCTTCGTCGTCATCGGCGCGGGCAAAACGGCGCTCGACACCTGCGCATGGCTCCTCGAACAGGGGGTTCCCGCCGCGAAGATCAGTTGGGTCAGGCCGCGCGAGGCCTGGTGGATGAACCGCAAGTTTCAGCAGCCGCACGCCCAGCTCCCAGAGCTTTATCGGGGCGTCGCCATGCAACTCGAGGCCATGGCGCTGGGCGCTTCAGTCGAGGATGTCTTTGCGCGCCTCGAATCGCAGGGGTTCTTCCTTCGCATTGACCCCAATGTCACGCCGACGATGTTTCGCGGCGCCATTGTCAGCGAGTCCGAAATCGCGCTTCTGCGCCGGATCGAGAACGTCATCCGCATGGGACGCGTGCGGAGAATCGAGGTCGACAAGATCGTCCTGGACGAAGGCTCCGTGCCGGTGACCGAGCGCACGGTCCATATCCACTGCGCGACAAGAGGACTGCCGATCGTCCCGCTTCGCCCGATCTTCGAGCCGGAGCGAATTACGATTCAACCCATTATGCTGGGCTTCGTCAGCTATCAATTCGCCACGCTTGGCATGGTCGAAGCGATTGTCGCGAACGATTCCGACAAGAACCGCCTCTGCGCGCCCATCGCCTATTGGGACGTCAACGCCGACTATCTGTCCGCCTATCTCGCAAGCATGGCCGGCGAACGCGCGCGGGCCGCCCTCCCCGCTCTCGCCAGTTGGGCCAAAACGACGCGAACCAATCCGGTCGGCGGCATCGCCCAGATGAAGGACAATCCGGTCGTGATCGAAGCCCGGGAACGCATCAAGGCCTATGCGGGCGCCGCGGCGACCAACATTCCGAAGCTCCTGAGCCAGCACGCCGAGTAGCCAGGCGACCAATCCGGCGATGGGAAAGGCTTGCCGACGCTGGGAGAGAGCTGACGAAACTCGACAAAGTCCGACGCAATTTGCCTAAGCCTTGCGAGGCGCGACCAATGCAGAGTCCTGCCGCCTCCGCCCCTCAATGCCGAAAATGCCGCATGCCCGTGAAGACCATCGCGAGGCCCGCAGCGTCAGCGGCGGCGATCACTTCCGCGTCGCGCATCGAACCGCCCGGCTGAATGACCGCCGTCGCGCCCGCTTCGACGGAGGCGAGCAAGCCGTCGGCGAAGGGAAAGAAGGCGTCGGAGGCGACGACTGAGCCGATGGTGTGAGGCTTCGCCCAGCCGGCGGCCTGCGCCGCCTCCTCGGCCTTGCGCGCAGCGATGCGCGCCGAATCGACCCTCGACATTTGCCCGGCGCCAACGCCGACGGTCACGCCGTCCCTGGCGTAGACGATCGCGTTCGACTTGACGTGTTTGCAGACCTTCCAGGCGAAGGCGAGATCGGCGAGTTCCGCCGCGCTCGGCGCGCGTTTGGTGACGGTCTTCAGCGTCTTGACGTCAAGCACGCCGGCGTCGCGATCCTGCACCAGCAAACCGCCGGCGACCGAGCGCACCGCGAGCGTCGGCGCGCGCGGATCGGGCAGACCGCCGGCGATCAGCAGGCGCAGGTTCTTTTTGGCTGCGACAATCGCCAGCGCCTCGTCATCGACATCGGGAGCGATGATGACCTCGGTGAAGATTTCGACGATCTTGCGCGCGGCGGTGGCGTCGAGCTTGCGATTGAGCGCCACGACGCCGCCATAGGCCGAGACAGGATCGCAGGTCAGCGCTTTTTCATAAGCCTCGGCGAGGCTCGCCCCGACCGCGACGCCGCAGGGATTGGCGTGTTTGATGATCGCCACCGCAGTAGCCTCGGCCGGATCGAATTCGGCGACCAGTTCGTAAGCGGCGTCGGTGTCGTTGATGTTGTTATAGGAGAGCGCCTTGCCCTGAAGCTGGCGGGCGGTGGCGACGCCGGGGCGCGATTCCGGGCCGACATAGAAAGCGGCGCTTTGATGCGGATTCTCGCCATAGCGCATTTCGCTCGCGAGCTTGCCGCCGAAAGCGCGCCAGGCCGGGGCCGCCTGATGCGTCTCGCGCGCCATCCAGTTGGAAATCGCGGCGTCGTAAGCGGCGGTGCGGGCATAGGCCTTTTGCGCCAGCTGGCGGCGAAAGGCGAGCGTCGTTGCGCCATTATGAGCCGCCATTTCGGTGAGCAGCGCGGCGTAATCCCCGACTTCGACGATCGCGACGACGTCGGCGTGATTCTTGGCCGCGGCGCGGATCATCGCCGGGCCGCCAATGTCGATGTTCTCGATCATCTCCTCGAAGGGCGCGGCGCGGCGCAAGGCGTCTTCGAACGGATAGAGATTGACGACGAGGAGATCGATCGCCTGAATATTATTGGCGATCATCGCGGCCTGATGGGCCGGCTCGGCGCGGATCGCCAGCAATCCGCCATGGACGCGCGGATGCAGCGTTTTGATCCGGCCGTCCATCATTTCGGGAAAGCCGGTCAATTGCGCGACATCCTTGACCGCGAGGCCGCCCTTGGCCAGCGCCGCCGCCGTGCCCCCGGTCGAGACGAGTTCGACCCCGCGCGCCGCCAGCGCCTGTCCCAGTTCGATCAGGCCTGACTTGTCGGACACGGAAATGAGGGCTCGGCCGATCGGCGCGAGATCGAGGGCCATGGACTAAGCTCGTTGGCTGGAGAGAGACGCGGGCTGGAGAAAGACGCGGGCCGCGCCTTATCACGCTTTTTCCAGCTCCGAAACCCGCAGCGGCGCTCGAATTATGGGCGGCGCTGCAGTCGCGCCGCGAAGAACCCGTCGAGGCCGGAGAGACGCGGATCGGCATTGGCGAGATGGCAGGGCAGCGCGCGCAATTCGCCCGCCGCGTTGAGACATTCGTCGAGGCCGCCGATCTCGCTTGCCGCGACCGGAACGCGGCGCACATCGGGATTGCGCCGCAGCAGCGCAACGATCTGCGCTTCGCCCTCCTCGGGCTCGAGCGAACAGGTCGAATAGACGATCATTCCGCCCGGGCGCGTCAGCATGACCGCCTTGTCGAGCAGGCGGCTCTGAAGCGCGGCGAGCGTCGCCAGATCGCCCTGGCGCTTGATCCAGGCGACGTCTGGGTGACGGCGGATCGTCCCGGTCGCCGAACAGGGCGCGTCGACCAGGGTCGCGTCGAAGGGCGGCGCCTCGAAGGTGAGCGCATTGGCGACGGCGATCTCGGCCTCCAGCCGCAGGCGCTGAAAATTCGCGGCCAACCGCTTAAGCCGCTCGGCCGATCGATCGACGGCGGTCACCTTCGCGCCAGCGAGCGCGAGCTGCGCCGCCTTGCCGCCGGGCGCGGCGCAGAGCTCGGCGATCCGCGCCCCCGGCGCTGCGGCGAGCAAACGGGCCGGCAGCGCCGCGGCGGCGTCCTGAACCCACCATTCGCCGTCCGGATAGCCGGGCAATTCGGCGATTGGCGCATGGGTGATAAGGCGTACCGATCCGGTCGGCAGCACGATTCCGTCGAGCCGCTGCGCCCAGCCCTCGGGATCGCTTTTGACCGTGACGTCGAGCGTCGGCTCGTTGCGATGGGCCTGCGCGATCCGTCGCGCCGTCGCCTCGCCATAGCTCGCGCGCCAGCGCGCGGCGAGCCATTGCGGCGTGTCGTCATCGAGCGGATCGCCGACCGCGAGCACCTCGTCCTTGGCCTGAGCGAGATTGCGCAGCACCGCATTGACCAGCGCGGCGAAGGGCGCGGCGCCCGGATCGAGCCTTGTGGCGCGCACCGCCAGATCGACGGCGGCGCGATCGGGAATATCGAGAAAAAGAATCTGCGCGGCGGCGACGATAAGAATCCATTCGAGCGCTCCGGCGCGGCGCGGCAGGCCTTTGCGCAGAAAGAGACCGAAGGCCTTGCGGATCGTCCCCAGGCGTCGAAAGGCCGCAGTGGCGATCGAGCGCGCCAGGGCGCGGTCGCGCGCGTCGAGACCGGCAAATCGCGATTCGAACTCCGGCGCGGAGAAGCGCTCCTCGAGCGAGCGAAACGAGGTCAGAATGTCGGCAATCGCCTGGGCGGCGGCGACGCGCGCCGCAAGCCCCGGCGCCATCTCCGGCGCCGGCGCGGGGCTGCGCGGCCCGCGCGCTTCGAACCCGCTGGGTGGTTTGGCGCTCAAATTCGGATCCGGCGACTCATCAAATTGCTGGGCAGCGCAAACTATAAACAGAATTCGCCGACACAATCGCGCTTCAATGCGCCCTTTTCCGAGGCGGGTTGGCGCGCTAGGCATGAGGGCGAAAGCGAGGAGTTGCCGCGATGACCGCTGACCGCCAGACGCAGGACGCGCCCCTTGCCGCTCCCCCCGCGCCCGCGGACGCCGGCGCCGAGGATCGGCTGCCCGCCGCCGCCCGGCGCGCGCTTGAGGAAGCCGAAGCCCGGCGCAAGACAGCCACGGTCGCGTCCGAGCCCGAATTCAATGGTCGCGGCGGCCTGGACCCGGCGCGCTACGGCGATTGGGAAGTGAAGGGCCTGGCGGCCGATTTCTAGTCTTTGACACGCTTCGGCGCGCTTTAGCGCACCATGACCACCGGGGCGCCGACGCTGACGCGATCGTAAAGGTCCATCACATCTTCGTTGTACATGCGGATGCAGCCGTAGGAGGCGGCGGTGCCGACCGAGGGGCGCATGGCCGCCGTCGTGCCATGGATGGCGACCTCGTTGCGATCGAGCGTGATCGCCCGCACGCCCATCGGATTATGCGGCGAGCCGCCGGGAATGAGGTCGGGCAACTCGGGATGATCGCGCTTGACGACGTCGGGCGGCGACCAGGCCGGGTTGACATATTTGCCGTCGACCCGGGCGAAGCCGGTCCATTCCTTGCCGGGTTTGGCCACCGCGACCGGATAGGCGATGGCGCTGCGCGGATCGACGATGAAATAGAGTTTGCGGGCGCTCTGCGAGATGACGATCGTGCCGGCCGCATAGGGCGAGGGAAAATCGACGATCGGCCGCGCCTCGGCGCTCGTCGCCGTCAGGAACAGGACGACGGCCGCTGCGGCCAAGGCGCCCAATCCGCGCTTTTGCGACATCGACGCGCTCCACGCCACGCATTTACAGAAGCGCAGATCATAGCGCGCGGCGGCGCAAGCGTCATTGAGGGAGCGTAAACGCGGTGAATCGAATCTGACCGATCAGGCGCGGACCTTGGTCCCGCGGGCCGCCGCACCCTTGCGCGGGGCGAGCGCGTCGATATGGGCCTGGAAGGCGACGATGCGGGGCGCGATATGGGCGCGAAAACGCGAACCGTTGAAGACGCCGTAGTGACCGACATCGACCTGCAGGTGATGAAGCTTGCGCTCCGCCGGCAGGCCGACGCAGAGATCCTGCGCCGCCTGGGTCTGGCCGACGCCGGAAATGTCGTCATTTTCGCCCTCGACCGTCATCAGGCCGCAGCGGCGGATCGCCGCAAGATCCACCCGTTCGCCGCGATGGGTCATTTCGCCTTTGGGCAGAAGATGACGCACGAACACTGTCTCGATCGTCTGCATGTAATAGGCGGCGTCGAGATCCATCACCGCGAGATATTCGTCGTAGAATTCGCGGTGCTTCTCGGCCGAGTCGCCGTCGCCCGACACAAGATGGTTGAACATGTCGACATGCGCGTTGACATGGCGGTCGAGGTTCATCGCCATGAAGCCGGAAAGCTGGAGATAGCCGGGATATACGCTGCGGCCGAAACCCGGATAGAACATCGGCACCGTCTGCAGACAATTGTCGCGGAACCATTCGACGCCGCGCCGCTCGGCAAGCTGATTGACCGCCGTCGGGCTGCGGCGCGTATCGACGGGGCCGCCCATCAGCGTCATCGACGCCGGGATGCAGGGATCGTCCGCCGCCTCCATCAGCGCGATGGCCGCGATCAGCGGCACCGCCGGCTGACAGACGCCCAGCGTATGCGCGCCCGGCCCGAGCAACCCCAGCATGTCGCGCAGATAGTCGATGTAATCGTCGAGATCGAAACGGCCGAGCGCCAGCGGCGCCATGCGCGCGTCGGTCCAGTCGGTGACATAGACGTGATGGGTCGGCAGAAAGGCTTCGACCGTGCCGCGCAGCAGCGTGGCGTAATGGCCCGACATCGGCGCGACGATCAGCAGTTTGGGTTGGCGCTCCTGCCCCGGAACGGTCGGCCGGGCGAAATGCAACAAGTTGCAAAACGGCCGCGTCCAGACGATCTCCTCGACGACGCGATGCGCGACCCCGTCCACAGTGACGCTATCGAGGCCGAACACCGGCTTGCCATAACGGCGCGTCATGCGTTCGAACAATTCGGCGCTGGCGGCGACGTTCTTGCCGAAGGCGGTCGCCGACAGGGGATTGAATGGATTGCGAAAGACGAAATGCGCGGCGTCGGAAACCGCCCGCGCCGGCAAGAGCGCCGCGTGAGCCAATTCATACATCTGGTAGGAATAGTCCTTGAACAAACCCATCTCCCACAGACCGTTCTAAGTTTGACGCCACAATTCCCGCCGCACTTTGAAACTAGTTGTCGCCTCTCAACGAATCAATGGCGCAGAAAGACTAAGCCTTCATTGTCTCGCGACCCAGCGCCTATTCGCCCATCTGCAGCAATGTCCCCGCTTTGCGCGCGCTGTCGGCAAGAAGGAGGAAGGCGGCCGCGCCGAGCGCGATCAGACCGGCGTTGATCGCCAGCGCCTCGAACATCAGATCGAGGCGCAGCGCATGATCGACGATCGCCGCGCGCAACCCTTCGAAAACATAGGTCGGCGGTAGACACCAGGCGAGGATCTGCAGCCACGGCGGCAGAACGGCGACGGGATAATAGACGCAGGCGAAGGGCAGAACGAAAAACAGCACCGACCAGGCGAGCCCTTCCGCCCCCAACCCGTTGCGCAACACGAGGCCCGAGACGGCGAGGCCGATCGCCCAGCTCGTCAACACGATATTGGCGAAGAAGCCGACCAGCGCGAAGCCCAGCCCCCACAGGTTGAAGCCAAAGAACCACAGCGCCAGCAACGTTACCGGCACGAGCCCGATCGTCATGCGGATGAGGCTCATCGTCATCAGCGCGGCGACGAATTCAACCGGCCGCAACGGAGAGATGAAGAGATTGGCGATATTGCGCGACCACATCTCCTCCATGAAGGAGACAGAGAAGCCGAGCTGGCAGCGAAACAGCGTGTCCCACAGCAACAGCGAACCGATCAGCGTGCCGCCGGCGACCGCCAATGCGTCGCCAAGGCCCGAAGCGCCGGCCTGACCACGGATATAGGTTTGCAGAAAGCCCCAGGTCAGCATTTGCACGGCCGGCCAATAGACGAGTTCGGCGAGCCGCGGCCAGGAGGAGCGCATCAGATAGAGATAGCGCATCACCAAGGCGCCGATGCGAGAAGGCGAGATCTGCAACGCGGCGAGGCGGGCCGTCATGGCGTGGCCTCCGCCGCTTCCGTGGTCTTGGCGCGGACGAGATCGAGGAACACTTCCTCAAGATTGCGTCGGCCATGACGGGCGATCAATTCGGCCGGCGCGCCATCGTCGACGATCCGTCCGTCTTTCAGGATCAGCACGCGGTCGCACAGGCGCTCGACCTCCGCCATGTTGTGGGAGGCGAGCAAGATCGTCGCCCCGCGCGCCTGGCGGAAGGTTTCGAGCCGGCTGCGCACCCAATCGGCAGTGTCGGGATCGAGCGAAGCGGTCGGCTCGTCGAGCAGCAGCAATTCCGGATCGTTGATCAACGCCTTTGCCAGCGCGACGCGCGTCTTCTGGCCGGCGGAGAGACTCCCGGTCGTGCGATCAAGAAAAGGCTCAAGCGCCAGATCGGCGGCGAGCGTCGCGATGCGCCGATCGAGACCGGCGACGCCATAGAGCCGCCCAAAGACGCGCAGGTTCTGCCTCACCGTCAGACGGTGCGGCATATCGACATAGGGGCTCTCGAAATTCATCCGCCCGAGCGCCGGATAGGGATCGCGCGCCATGTCGAAGCCGAAGACCCGCACCTCGCCGGCGCTCGGCCGCACCAGCCCGAGGATCATTCCGATCGTCGTCGTCTTGCCGGCGCCATTGCCGCCCAGCAGCCCGGTGACCGAGCCGGGCTCGATCGCGAAGGAGATTGCCTCGACCGCCGTCGTCGCGCCGAAATGCTTGGCGAGGCGGCGCGCCTCAATGGCGGGAACTTGGGACAAAAGCGGTCTCGCGGCGGCGGGGGGTCGTTCTAAACGCCGCGGCGCAAATTGTCATTGGCTGAGGAGAATTGCGGCGCCGGGGCCGCATGGGCTCAGTCCACATCTCGCGCTCAGGCCCCGAAATTCGGCCAAAACGACTGTTGCATTTCTGTAATATTTATTCTACAGATATACTAGACTGATGGCTGAAGCTATGCGAAAGGGTTGAGCCCTTTGGCTCCGCCACGGCGGAGAAAACGGCGAGAAGCGCGGGTTGCGGCGACACGCAACGCGACGAAACAAAGAAACAGGCGGCAAGCGCTCTGCGCAATGCGGCCGAAGAACAAGGCGGCCGGCGATTTCACGCCGAATTTGTTAAACGGGGGCTTTGATGAAATCGTTCGGAATTTCCATCGCGGCGCTGATCGCTGCCATCGTCGCGGCGCAAGCGGCCGATCTGCCGACCAAGAAGACGCCGCCCGCGCCGCCGGCGGCCAATTGCTATGCGAGTTTCTCGACCTGGCTCGATTCGACGGCGGCGGACTGCCCGCTGAGCTATGCCGGCGTCACGGTCTATGGCCAGATCGATGCGGCCGGCGGCTATGAGACGGCGGCCTCGCCCTTCAACAAGGATTACCCCCAGGGCGTTCAGGAGGTCATCAACAAGACCAACAACCGGCCTGGCTGGCAGTGGGTCCCCAACGGGCTGAGCCAGTCGAACATCGGCGTCAAGATCAAGGAACAGATCGCGCCGAGCTGGTACATCATCGGCGACATCGACGCAGGCTTCGATCCCTACTCGTTCCGCTTCGCCAATGGGCCGGCCTCGCTCGAAGACAATAATTTGCTCTCGAAAACAAAACAGAATCTGTTCACGTCGAACGGCGACTCCAGCCGCGCCGGCCTGATCGACAACACCCGCGCCTATATCGGTCTCAGCAACCCGACCTTCGGTGCGCTGACCTTCGGCCGGCAATATGCCTTCAGCAACGATCTCGTCGGCGGTTACGACCCGTTCGGCGGCTCCTACGCCTTCTCGCTGATCGGCAATTCGTCGACGCCGGTGGCGGGCGCCGGCGACACCGAGACGGCGCGCTACAACACGTCGGTCAAGTATCTGATCAATTATAATGGCTTGCGCGCTGGCGCGCTGGCGCAGGTCGGCGGCTGGGAACAGGGCAACGGCGCCCAGGCCGCCTATCAGGCCGACCTCGGCTTCGATTACGCCGGCTTCTCGGTCGACGCGGTCTACGCCTACGCCAAGGACGCGGTTAAGCTGAGTTATTGGGGCACCGGCGCCGTGCCGACGCCGCCGCTCTCGCCCAACACGCTGACTGCGACGCTTTCCGACATCAATTCGGGCGTCATCGGCGCCAAATACAAGTGGCAGGCGCTGACCGTCTATGGCGGCTACGCCTATGACCGGCTGTCGAGCCCGAGCGGTTTCAACTCCTATTATTCGCCGACCTCGACGGCGGGCTTCGGCAACGTCTACACCTTCAACCAGGGTTATCCGGGCGCGGTTCAGGCGAATCTCTACGTCAATCCCGAGGTGCTGCAGACCGTGTGGGTCGGCGCGAAATATGGCGTCTTGAGCAATCTCGATTTCATCACCGGCTATTATTACGAGGCGCAGAACAATTTCGTTCTGCTCGCCGCGCCGGCCGGCGTGAAGAACGAGAAGACCAATCCGGCCTGCGGCCCGGCGACCTCGTCGGCTGCGCCCGGCGCCGCCTTCCAGGGCTCCAACAGTTCGTCCTGCCCCGGCCATACCGAGGCAGCCTCGGTGGCGCTCGACTGGCGCCCGGTCAAGCGGGTCGATGTCTATGGCGGCGTGCTATTCTCGCAAGTCTCCGGCGGCATGGCCAACGGCTTCATCAAGAGCGACAATACCGCCTACACCGGCGGCGTGCGCGTCAGCTTCTGATCGCCGCCTAAATCCACCATCGCAATCTCAAACCCCGGGCCTGGCGCCCGGGGTTTTCCTTTGTGCGTCTCTCAATTGCAAAGACGCGCAACGAACACATCGGCCTTTTCAAAGCTCGGCGGCTTGACAAACAATCCGGCGAATTCGCGCGACATTTTGGGGCCGCCCGCCGACAGCAGCGCATCTCTGTCCGCCTCGCAGGCAAAGGCGGCGAAGGCGCCAAAACTTGTCGGTCCGGTTCGATAGGCGATCCACATTGTGCTCGCTGGTTGCTGCTCGACGATCGCATAGCCCCGCGAGAAAAAATCTTGAATCTCGGCGTCGGTTCCCGGCTCGGTTTCGAACCGCGCAACGACCGCCACGGTGAAATTGTTTTGCTCGCCTTTGCCTGCCAGGGCGCTGCCTGGTCGACTCGCGATTGAATCGGCCATTTGCATCGCGCCGCCATGTTTCGAGCGCCCGACATGTTTGGCGAGCGCAACGCGCGTCGGCAACCACAGTCCAGCGATTGCGCCCGCCAGCGAAAGTGCTGCGCAAGCGCCGATGGCGAGGGAAAAACTGTTGGAAAACGCCTTCGGCGAGGCTGGATTGCCGCGGCCGGCGAATAGAGCGCCGACCAGGGCGACGCCGAACACGCCGCCGAGATACCGCAGCATGTTGAATGTTCCCGACGCCTTGCCGATCTCGCTAGTCGCGACGGAACTCAGCACCGCGTGCTGCGCCGCCGGCATCGCCATCGACACGCCACAGCCAGCAAGGAGAAGGGGCGGGACGAGTTGAATATAGGCCAGTTCGGGCGACGCGACGGCCGCTATCCAGGCCATGCCGAGCGCTTGCATGATGAGCCCGATCGTCACGAGTCGCCGCTCTCCGACCGCATTGACCAAGCCGCCGGCGATTGGCGCCGCCACAACCAACGTCGCGGTCCAGGGCAGCAGGCGAAGTCCGGCCGCCAAAGGCCCAAGGTTCTGCCCGTTCTGAAAGAACTGCGGCAGGATGAACAGCACGCCATACATCGACGCGTAAAATAGCGTGCTCGCTGCGACGCCCGACGCAAAGGCGCGCGAGCGGAAGAATCGCATCGGCGTCATCGGCTCGCCCGTGTGCATCTCCCAGGCGACGAACGCCGCGAGCAGCAGGAGACCGGCCGCGCTTGCGGTCAGCACCTCGGCGCTCGCCCAGCCGACATGGTTGCCGCGCATCAGGCCCCACACCAGGCCAAGCGACCCGAGCGTCACCAATGCAACGCCAAGGACATCGGGAGCGGCCCGCACGCCACAGCTCTCGTCGATGCGCCGCATCGCCAAGGGAATGACCACGCAGGCGACCGGGACATTGATCCAGAATATCCATTGCCACGGAGCGCCTTCGGCGATCGCGCCGCCCGCGACGGGTCCCAGAATGAGCGCGAGGCCGGTAATTCCGCCGAACAACCCGAGCGCCCTGGCGCGCTCCTCTTTTGGGAAGGCGATGCTCAGCAGCGCCATCGCCAGCGGCATGACGAGCGCCGCCCCGGCGCCCTGCGCGACGCGCGCGGCAATCAACAGGTCGGCGTCTCCAGCTAACGCACAAGCGGCCGAGGCGGCCGCAAACAGAAAAAGGCCGATGACAAACAGCCTTCGCCGTCCATAGCGCTCGCCAAGCGCGGCGCCGGTCAGCAGCAAAACGGCGAAACTCAGACTATAGGCGTTGACAGTCCATTCCAGCGTCTCCATCGGCGCGCCGAGATCGCGCCGGATCGTGCTCAGAGCGGTCGTAACGACAAGGGAGTCGAATGCGACCATGCAGGATGCGATCGACGCAAGCGCCAGCACCCAGGCTTTCCGAGATTTTGCACTGGGTTGGGCCACCGAGTCCTCCAATCGATGAAACTGCTGCTGCGAAAACCTGCGCGACCTGCGAATGCATCAGGAGCGTTGGCGCGAATATTCGAGAACGGCGACGCCGCATTCGAAGGACCTCGCGCCGACCAGGTTCAAATCGACCTTGCGGTTCAGATCCTTGAACATCGATCGACCCGATCCGAGCGATGTCGGATTGATGAACGGCATTGCCGCTTCGCGGTGTATCATCTCACTCGCGGCGCGAAAGCGCCCATGGCTGCCGGCCCAGTTCGATGCGGCGGTTCTCGATAGCGGACGCGATAACCGCGACCTTTTGAGAGGCAGGAATCAAGAATGCGTTTTGAGAGGCGCTTTTGAAGCGTTTGGCGATAATCGACTCGGCGCTTCAACATCCCTAATTTGTCTCATTAACCCCGGCTTGTTCATGGCCACCCCGCGCCTGGCGCTGCCGCCTCAATCGTCAGCACTTGGCCCGTGCGAGCGCCGCCAGCTATGCTTTGATCGACGCCGCGCCACTCAGTCGCCAGCATATACAAAGTCTTTCGATCTTCGCCTCCGAGCACGCAAGCGAAGCAACCGCGATCGAGATCAATCACCTGTAGCACCTCGCCGCCTTTGCGCACACGCACGCAACGTTTGCTTGCAACATCGGCGTACCAGACCGCTCCCTGGGCATCGAGGCAAATTCCGTCTGGATGATCCTGTCCGGTTCCGGCCCATATTCGCCGATTTGACAATCCGCCGTCGGGGGCGATGTCGAACGCCGTAAGTCGTTGTCCGTAGGACTCAGCGACTATGAGAGTCGCATTGTCAGAAGTCACAACCATTCCGTTAGGGAAAGCAATGCCGTCGGCCACTTTGCGGACTGAGCCGTCTGAGGTGAGCAACGCGATGCTTCCAGGCGCGAACTCGCCGCCGGGGAATTCAAAGCCGGTATTGTTGATGTATGCGTTTCCTCGACCGTCTACGACGAGTTCATTCCAAGGAAGCCCTTTCGGAGCAAGGCCGTTCAGGTCGGCATGGGTCGCCAGAGACCCGTCCGGCTCCTGACGCAATAGAAGTCCATCGCGCGCTGAGACAACAAGCAGGCGACCATCTAACAGCCAATCGAAGCTCATCGGAAATGAGGGGAAGCTCACGCGCACCATGACTTCGCGGCTTCCGTTGGCATCGACGGCGACAATCTCTTTCGCTCCCCAGTCAGCAAACCAAAAGCGGTCGCCGCGCCAACGCGGCGACTCGCCGAACGCGATGTCAGTCAAGAGAGTTTTGGCCTCGGGTTTTTCCGATGAGTGGGTCACGGGGTGTCCTTTCGCGTCGTGCGGCTGTTTTGAAAGCCTCCCGCGCTGACGGTGCTCACAGGAAACGGGTGTCAGCCGGCTTGCGATCGAAGCGATCATGAAGACCGTCGACATAGTGGATCGGCGCGGCCGCCAGTTCCTCGCGATCAATGTCGTCGAGCAAAGGAATTTGAACCGCGTAAAAAGCGCCCCCCATGACTTCCATTTCACCGCGCCCAGGCGTCCGGATGCCGCATATCTTGCAGAAGTGAAACTCGATCGTCGGGCCGGATCTGCCAGGGGGCGTCCATTGGTAGTTGGCTTGGGACGCCTCGCCGGCGTTGAGGCGATAGCGGCTGGCTGGGACATTGGCGAGCCAGGAACGCGCCTCGGCGCAGCTTGAGCAGTTGCACTTTATCGTTCCGTGGCTGAGGTCGATGTCGGCCTCAAAGCGAACAGCGCCGCAATGGCAGCTGTCGGAATGCGTTTTCAGCGTCATGCTTGATCCTTCAAGTTGATCGTCGAAATCGTTTCGACCCGTGTCACGACGCGGGTCAGCGCGTCAGCACGAGGTGGGTCGCCAACTCCGTTGGGACCACCTCCGTGACCCGATAGCCAAGACCTGGCAGGTCAATGCCTGCGAACAGAGACTCACCGCGGCCCAGAAAGACGGGCGACATTGCCAGATGCATCTCGTCGATCGCGCCAGCGAGCAGGTACTGGCGGACGGTCGAAACGCCGCCGCCGATCTTCACGTCCAGGTCGCCTGCGGCAGACTTGGCCTGGGCGAGGGCCGCCGCGATGCCGCCGGTGACGAAGTGGAACGTCGTCCCGCCTTCCATCACGATTGGCGCCCGAGCGTGGTGGGTGAGGATGAAGGTCGGCGCGCGGTACGGCGGATTGTCGCCCCACCAGCCCTTCCAGTCGGCGCCGCCCCAATCGTCGCCGGCCGGCCCAAACATATTGCGGCCTAGGATGAAGGCGCCGAAGCCCTCCGCCGTGGCGCGGGCAAAGCGATCGTCAGTCCCGCCGTCTTGCCCAATTATCGATCGAAAGGTCCGGGTCGGGTAGAACCAATTGTGCAACGCCCTGCCCCCTTTGCCCATCGGGTGCTGCAGGCTCTGGTCCGGACCGGCCCCGAAGCCATCGGTGGATACTGCAAAACCTGCTACGCGCACTTTGCCCATGAGGGACCTCCGTCTGATCGTGAACTAAATTGCGTAAGAGTTTCAGCCTGCGGCAGCTCGGGCGGCTATGCGCTGGTTCGTCAACGCAGCCCTTCGAACGGCGCACGCCAGGCGTCGATTTCGTCGAGCCGCGCCGCCCAGCCGAGGATATTTTTGTAGCTGCCGACCGGCATCTTCGCGTCCCTGGCGAAGGGCATGATCGTCGCGGCGCGAAAATCTGCATAGGTCAGGCGATCGTCGATCAGCCAGCGGCGCGAGGCGAGAGTGTCGTCGAGCACTTTGGCGTAGCGATGGAATTCGCCTTCCGCGGCGTCGACGACCTGCTGGTCAGGCGCGAGACCGAGATATTTCGGCTTGACGATGTTTTCGAAATAATAGGCGTCGCCCGTCGCCGTGAGATGGTGCTTGCTCCAGCTCAGCCACCTCACCGTCTCGGTCAGCGCGTCTCCGGTCGCCCAGAAATCCGAGCCGGCGATCTGAGACAGCCGGCAGGCGATCGCGTCCGTCTCCCACAGGGACTTGTCGCCCTCCACCAACACGGGCACGAGCGTGTTGGGGTTGATCGGGCGAAAGGCCTCCTCATTGCGCGGATCGCGAGGACTGGCGCGGATGAATTCGACCGGCGATTTCAGATGCCGCGCCACCGCAACGGCGACGCGCGGATTGAGGTTGGTCGAATAATAGAGCTTCAAGCGACATCCCCTGTCTTGGCGCCAGTCGGCGCTGCGAACAGATTTTCGAGATAGCGCCGCAGATGGGCGAGAGTCTCGCGGGCCACATCCGGACCTTGCTTGGCCTTGGCGAAGATGAGAGCGCCTTGCACAACCGACTGCATGAAGACGCCGAGGCTTTCGGCGCTCCAGGGCGCATTCGGCGCATAGAGGCGTTTTGCCGCTTCGACATCGCGGGCCAGGGTGTCGACATGCGTCGCCAAACCGCGCTCGCAGGCGGCGCGAATGTCGGGATGCGTCGCGTAGGTCTCTTGCAACAGCGTGCCGAGAAAACAAGTGTAGTCCGACAATTCGCCCTGGAGGAGGCCGATGCGGAAATCGACGTAGCCGAGGAGGCGGTCGAGCGGATCGGCGAGGCGGCGATAGGGCGCGTCGGCGAAAAAGCGTTCGGTCGTCTGGCTCCAATGCGCAGCCGCCGTGAAGGCGAGCTCGTCCTTGGTCTGGAAGTGATGGAAGAAGCTCCCCTTGGTCACGCCCGCCGCATGGCAGATGTCGTCGACCGTCGTTGCGCTGTAGCCTTTGGCGCGGATCGCATCGAGCGCCGCATTGAGGAGCTTCGTTTTCGATTCATGTTGCGCAGCGTTCGTCATAGCCATGGTGGATACCCACTAGTTGGTATGCTGTCAAGCCCGGCCCGAATCGGCGCGCGGGAGGATCGGCTTTCGAGACCCCGGCTTGGACCGGGAACGACGCCAGCGGAGGCGGAGTCGCCACACGCGTTGCGTTCGCCAGACATCCGCCTGTCCGTTGCGCATCCTTGCGCGAAGAGGCGGTTGCCCGTTCGGCGAATGCCGGCTTATAAAACCGCCGCGGCAGCCGCAGCATTAAAGAGAATTTCGCGACCTCTGAACGAAAATAAGCAACTGAAATCGCGGGTGTAGCTCAATGGTAGAGCAGCAGCCTTCCAAGCTGAATACGAGGGTTCGATTCCCTTCACCCGCTCCATCATAACGTTTTGATATTACGTGAGATTACCGTCGCAAAATCGTGCGGTACCTTTTCAAACCGGGATTTTGTCGCCACGGTGTCGCCACCGATTGCGAGTCCCCACTTTGCTTGGTGGCGCATGCTCACATTGCGCTTCCTTCCGGAAGTCGTGAATCACAATCCGCTGCTCATGCGAGCCGAAGCCCCAGGCAACGCCACCGATTTCGTTTACCTCGGCGCGGGTTTAACCGTCGGCGTCCTGATCGGCGCGATCTCCGTGCCAGTCGCGGGCGTTTCGCTTTC
>SSMV01000093.1 GCA_004799435.1 Bradyrhizobium sp. | reverse complement strand
GACTTCCGATAGGATTGCTTCATCCGCGACGGTTGAGCGGGTCCGTCGGCTGGACGTCCGCTTCGGAGATGCAACGACCGCCGGCCAAACGGCAATGTTGGGCGCAGAGCGGAATCGGCAAATGGCCGGGAGCGGAATGGCGGCTTTAGGCGATCGAATAGTCAAAGCGGACATTCGCTCCTGCGTTGCGTAGAGGAGAACACCGCGAACTTAGGCGAAGCGACGCGGAGCCTCGGCGCCTCCTCATCGCTCCGACAGACCGGGTTCTTGCGCTAGGTCGCTCAGCTTGGCGGCAACGCTCGTATCGGCCCTCGAGGCTTTGCCTATGGCGCTCACAGAACCGGGCCTCAGAACGACAAGAAGACGCCGCTTACGCGCGGACTTCACGCGAATCCTGGAAAGAAATCGACCTTGATGCGCGTCCGGGCGACGCCCATTTCCCTCAGCACGCGTCGAAACCGCGACACCATCGCCCATGGACCCGAGACGTAGAAGGTGCGGTCGAGGAAGTCGGGAACCTCGCGTCGGATCAGAGCCGCGTCAATAAAGCCGCGATGAGCGCTCGGGCTGGGCGCAGCGCCTTCCGCGACCGCATAAACTGTCCGCAATCCTATTTCCATCTCGGCCTGTTCGAACAAATCCGCATAGGCGATTTCATCAGCTTTGTTCGCGCCGTAGATGAGGACCGCGGAGCGCTTGTCCCTACGGGCGATCAGGTCCCGCACCATGCTGCGGAACGGCGTCACCCCTATTCCGCCGGCGATGAAAGCGAGTTTCTCGTCCGGATCGTCGGGCAGGGTAAAGGCGCCAGCAAGCTGCGAACCGTAAATGACGTCGCCCGGCTTCATGGCGGCGAGCGTTCGCTTGAAGGCGCTCGATCTTGGATAGAACTTCACGCCCACGCGGACGTCGCTGTCGCTCGGTGCGGAAGCAATGGTGAAGGGGCGCCGGTTTCCGCGATCGTCGGGTTTGCGCACGTCAAGCGTCCAGTCTAGGTATTGTCCCGGACGGAAGTCGAACCCGCGATCTGGCTTCAGCACGAATTCATGGCAATCGGCGGCGATCTGCTCAATTCGCACGAGCGTGAATTTGAACCGACCTTGTGGGCTCATCGCGAAGGCGAGGGCGTTGCCGACGAGAAAGGCGATTTCCGGCGTCAAATAGAACCCACCGAAGTGGACGGTCGGGGCAGACAGCGCGCCGACGATCGTTCCAAAAGCCACGCGCGGCCACTTTGATCGCGGCGCCGTCGCCGGCTCGGTCAGCATCGCGAATCCAGCGAACAGCAGCGGCGAAGACAGCAAGGCCTGTGTGAGCGCCTGGCTGGACATCGCCAACGGCGTCATGGCGAACGTCGCCGCCAGGTTGGCGAAGACATAGGCGCCAATCATTTCGAACCGCTGCATCTTGCGGACGATCAGCAGGCCGCCCACCAGGACGAAGGGCAGGAGTTTGAGGTTGCCGCCAACCCACCAAGTCGCCGGTTGATCCAGCGCCATCGCCGCGACGGCGACGCCGATCGCGACAGGATTGAAGATGTGCTTGCGCTTTATCGCCAGCAGGAATTTCGAGGCGATGGCAACGACGGACGCCAGAACCAACCCGGCCACGCCCAACCCGTCCGTGACCACGACCGGCGGCATGATCAGCGCGAGAATGAGCGCCGTTATAAAGACCGATTCTCGGTTCGCCGGCAGGTGCAGCAGCCAGGCGAAGCACCGATTCGTCGCCCAACAGACCGCTGTAAGCAGCGCAAACGAGAAGGCGAGCGCGCCCGGATCACTTGGCGCGAGTTTGAAAAGCCCGAGGCCGAACGCGACGACAAGGAGGGTGGCGAGATAGTAGAGCGTCAATCGGTACATTGTGACGCGATTGAGCATGGAGTCGACGAACGTGTTCATGACGTCGCGTACCTCTCAAATCCCCTGGTCTTGGTGGCAACGCCAGCGGCGTCGATGGCGTAGCCCTCGAGGTCCGGGCGCTCTTCGATGAAATGGATGCCGGCGCGACCCATCGCGAAGGCGGCGGTGGCGAAGCGATCGGCTTCGAGCACGTCGCCGCCGACGACGGTCAGGCTGACGATGTCCTCGAGCCGTTGGCCGGGGCGGTAGGGATCGTAAATGTGTTGACCACGTACATAGGAACCCGAAGTCGCCACGCCGCGCCCCTCCGGCCGTATGGCTTTAACGATCTCACGTTGGTTGAATGGGTTGCGGATGCCGACCTTCCACGGCTCGCCGGCGGCGTTGACGCCTCCCGTCTGGATGTCTCCTCCCGCGTCGACATAGAAGTCTTGGCGGCCAGCGGCGCAAATGAGATCGGCGGCGTTGCGAATCGCCCAACCTTTGACGACGCCCGAGGGATCCAGCGACCCGTCAGGCCGGCGGATATCGAAATAGCCGTGCGTCTCGCTCTTCGTTCGGTCGGCGATCGCCAGGACTTCCTGCATTGGCGCACTGATGTCCGACATGCTGAGGCGGCCTCGGTTCAGCGCGCTGATTTCGCTGTCCAGCCTGAACACGCTGAACTGCGCATCCACCGCCGTGAAGTACGCGAAGACGTCGCCGATGAGGCGAGCGGAGTCGGCATCGACAATGTCGATCGTAATCGGCATGCCCATCAGGATGCGCGTTTCGCGGGGCACGGTCGTTAACGTGCCTTGCCTAGAGCCGAATTCAGCGAGCGCATGTAGGCCTCGCTAGTGAGCGTGGCGCCTGAAACGATGTCCACTCGCGTGTTTTGCGCGGCGATCACTTCGCTTTGCAGTTCCGGAAGTGCCTGACTGTTGATCCGCTGACTGGTGCGTCGGTCAGCGGGGTATTGCAGCACCTTGACCGAGGCAATGCGTCCACCGCTGATGCTGGCCTGGACTTGCAACGGCCCGTAGTAGGCGTCGACGACGTCGCCAACGTACGCCCCGTCGCGATAGTTGCCGGCGTTGGAGGCGACCACGCTCGGCGCGTCGCCCGCGCTCGAAGGCGCGACGGAAACTGGCGCCGATTGCTGGCTCTGGCTCGTCGAACCGGAGAACAAAGACCAATAGGCTGCCCCGGCGGGAGCGGAGAGCGCGCCGGCGGCAAGGGCGACAGTGGAAAGCAATACGGCTGAAAGGCGGGTCGAGGACTTCATGGTTCACCTCTCTAGATCTGGTAGAATCGTTCAAGTGGCGGAATGGCTACCTGTCCAACCTGACGACGACCTGAAAGCGGGAGAGCGTTTTTGTCAGTTTGGCGTCAGGGCGATCGCTTAGGGTTCCGCGCGCCACGAGGTGTCCGATGCGCGTGCTGCTGGTTGAGGACGACTACGTGCTGGGCGAGGCGGTGCGCGGGCATGTCGCTTCGCTCGGCCACGGCGTCGATTGGATGAAGAGATTGGACGACGCGCGGGAAGCCCTGGCGACAGTTACCTACGAACTGGTGCTGCTCGATCTCAACTTGCCTGACGGCCGGGGGCTCAATCTGTTGCGCGAATTGCGCCGTCAGGGCACCGACGCGCCGGTGATCATCCTGACCGCCCAGGATCAGATCGCGGCTCGGATCGAGGGACTCAACAGCGGGGCGGACGACTACCTCGTCAAACCCTTTGATTTGAGCGAACTGTCGGCGCGCATCGCCGCGGTCGCGCGGCGCTACAGCGGCAATGCGAACCCGTTGCTGCGGCGGGGCGAACTGGAGGTCGACTTGGCGCGGCGCATCGTCAGCGTCGCCGGAAAGTCCGTCGATCTGACCGCGCGCGAATGGGCCGTGTTGGAACGGCTGGTACGCCACCCCAATGCCCTGATCGCCAAGACAGACATCGAGGACTCACTCTACGAATTCGGCGCCGAAATCGAGAGCAATGCGGTCGAGGTCTACGTCAGCCGGCTGAGAAAGAAACTCGGGCACGATTCCATTCGCACCGTGCGCGGCGCCGGTTATGTGATTGGCGCCTAGGCATGGCCAGACCGCCGCGGCTGATTCTGTCTCTTACAACGCGGTTGACGCTGAGCCTCGTGTTCGGAACGACCCTGCTCTGGATCTCCGCCGCAAGCTACGCCACATATACCTCTTACCATGAACTCGACGAAGCATTCGACGGCGCGCTTCAGGAGGCGGCGCAACGGCTGTTGCCGCTCGCCGAGCATGAAGCCAATGAAGCATTGGGAAACGAGCATGCGGATTCGCGTCCCATGCGCCGTTTCCACGGCAGTCGCAGAGAGTACCTGAGCTTCCAGGTGCGTAACGCAGCGGGCGACATCCTGCTGCGCGCCCATGACGCGCCTTCCGCGCCCTATGACCAAGTCGCGACGCCCGGTTTCAGCACGGTGGGCAATTATCGGCTGTTCACCGATACTGACGAGACTACGGGCCTTACCATCACCGTCGCCGAGACGACCAAAGGGCGGTGGGAGGCCGTTCTCGGCGGCGCACGCGGCATGTTGTGGCCATTACTCGGCCTGATTCCGCTGAACGTCCTGGCGATCTGGCTCGCCGTGCGCGGCGCGATGAAGCCAGTCAAGCGGCTGAGCGGCGACATCGCTTCGCGCGGCGGTCACAACCTCGCCCCGCTGGACATCTCTGACCAGCCGGGAGAGTTGAGGCCGATCGCCGAGGCTGTCGCGAAACTAGTGGAACGTCTGCGCGCTGCGCTTGACGCCGAGCGCGCGTTCGCGGCCAACAGCGCGCACGAACTGCGCACGCCGATCGCGGGCGCGCTGGCCCAAACGCAACGCCTGATCGCCGAGCTTAGCGAATCCAAGGATCGTCGCCGCGCCCGCGAGGTCGAGACGACTCTGAAGAGGCTATCCACCCTTTCGGAAAAGCTCATGCAGGTCTCGCGCGCCGACGCCGGGATCGGTTTCGCCGACCAGCCGGTGGATTTGACGCCAGTTCTGGATCTCGTGGTCAGCGAGTGCGTCAAACGACTGGATGATCCAGGGCGCATTCGCTACGCGAAACCGGACGGCGTCACGCTGGTCGCTGCGATGGACATGGACGCCTTCGCAATGGCGGCGCGCAACGTCATCGACAATGCGCTCGCCCATGGTGCGGCGGAGGGGCCGGTGGACGTAAAGATCGAAGCCGATGGCGTCGTCCGCGTCATCAACAATGGACCCCTCGTCGCCGCCGAGACGCTGGCAAAGCTGAAGCAGCGCTTTGCACGCGGCGACACGCGTCATGTCGGCTCAGGATTAGGACTCGCAATCGTCGACACTGTCATGACTCAGGCCGGCGGCAAATGCGAGCTGTTTTCTCCGGCACCCGGACGCGAAGACGGCTTCGAGGCGCGCCTGACGATGAAAGGGTCGGCGGGATTATCTGCGCCGACCGGCGCCGCGATCTGAAGGTCTTCGTCCAATGGGCGCCAAGCCCGGACTTGCTCGGGCGCGATTCGGTCACGCGCACACGTACGCTATCCGCGATCGGATGTGCAGCGGCCGCTTCCCAATGGCGGCGGCCGAATGCGGCTCGCCGACTTGGCGTCCGCTATTGAGAACCGTCGCAATGTCCGGGGCCGCCCGCAATGGGCGCAAAACGGTAGTGATTGGCCGAGAGCGGACTGGTGGCTTTCGGCGATCGAAGCGCCCGAACTGACATTGGCGACGCGAAACGCATCGGCGACGATTGGCCGCGCGACGTCCTGCGCCCGCAAGCTGCTGTGAGAGATCGAACGTCGGTTACTTCCGCGCCTAGTTCGGGTCGAGCAAGCCGAACAGGCTCACCAGGGCGACGACCGCCGCGCCGAGGACGCCGTCGGCGACGCAGCTTTGCATCAGGGCGAGCCGCCGGCAAAGGAGTGCTGCCTTTCGCAGTCCGCCGGTGCCCGATGTCCATACAGCTAGATCGGAAGATGCCGCGGCTCCCGAAAAAGCGGTGAGTCCGCCGGCGAAATCTTATCGCGACGAAAACGAAAGCGGATCGGCCTGCGCGAGGCTCGATCACCAACTCACCGGCGCCGCCTACTCGATGTCGATCCGTTGATCTCAGGTCTGCCCACGATTTGTTTCCAGAATGCCGGCCATTTCTTCCTTCGATGGAGAGCCGACAGGGAGCGTCGCCCTCAAGTCCAGGAAGATACGCTCAGCGTCGAACCGCTGGCGAGCGTCCCAATCGTCCCCCATCATTTCGAAGACCTTTGCGCAGAGGTCGGCGCGCATGCGCCACATGCGGGAAAGGGCGTTGGCGCGAATTCGATACGGGTCCCTGCGGAGCTTGGCGAGGTCAGCCGCCGCGTTGGCGACAGATTGCGAATCGGCCGGAACCGCAATCGAATTGTAGTCGTCAAACAGCACGTCACGTCCGCCAATATTATGGGTCGAGACGACCGGCAATCCGGCAAGCAGATATTCGCCGGCGGAGAGCATGCCACCCTCCATCCACGACAGACACAGGCCGACCGCCGACTGATTGTAGATCTCGTTCACCTCCCGCGGCGGAAGACGCCGTGGGTTTTCCAGCGGCGAACCGTTTGCAAACTTCGCATGCGAAACGGCTTTCCAAATCTCCGCGATGTACTCGGCGTCGCCGGAGGCGGAGATAAAACATATGTTGGAAACTTTCTCGACCAACTCACATCGCTTGTGCCGAATGAACTGTGAATTATAGACGGCGTCATATTTCTTTTGAGCGCCTGTTATTTTGAACACGTCGCTGTCGAGCCAGATATTGTGGCTAGAGCATAGGGATTGGACGCCCATGGCGTTGCACAGCTGCGACTCCGCTTCATCGTTTCCGAGCAGGAGAAGACGATGGTGCGGCCGCTCCCCGAGGTCGTGCTTCAATCGTTCGATCAAGGGGAGCAGCGTGCCTTGCCGATACCTGCCGATGAGCGACCACCCGTTCGACACCAGAAAGATCGCGGGCTCGCTTCCTAGCAGGTCCGACGCCAACTTTATTTCCTGCATGTCCTGATTGAACCAGAAAAATCGCAGAACCAGCGGGTCGCGTGAAACGAGGCCGACAAAATATTTGCTTTCGCTCATCGTGCGTTTTTCTGGTTGTGATGAGGAGGGTCAGCGCCGGTTGTTCGAAACTGACGGATGTTCGTTTGACGGCTCATGCTTTGTCAACGTCAGCACGGAGCGTCTGCTGGCGGCGTATCGAGCGTCATCCGCCGGCGCGGCTCCGGTTCGGCAATTGGCCGATCTCGATCGGCGCGGACTGCTCATGCTCGCCGCCGGCTGTCGTTTGCGCCTTGTTATCTGCGCCATCGAGCAATCCTCTGCACAGCGCGATAAGACGTTCGCGAATGCGCGCCGGGTCATAGACGGCGGCGGCGCGCCGCTGCGCGGCTTCGCCGAAACTTGCCGCGAGATCGGGATCCTGCAGCAGCGCGATGCAAGCTCGCGCAAAACCAGCCGGCTCGTCTTCGACCAATATTTCAGCGCCAGGGGTTAGCGACAGGCCCTCAGCGCCGACAAGAGTGGATACGACCGGCCGCGCGTTCATCGCGGCTTCGATGATCTTGATGCGGGTGCCGCCGCCACGGCGGATCGGGCATACCGCGATCCGGGCCCGCTCGTAGACGGTCGCGAGGTTCGCCACAAAACCAAGCCCTTCGACCCCTTGATCTGCAAAGCCGGCGGCGAGCTCGCGCGTCGCGCTGCCCGCAATCAGGAGCCGCGCGTCCGGAATTGCGGCCCGCACCAGCGGCCAGATCTTGTGCAGCAGCCACAGGATCGCCTCGCGATTGGGTGCATAATCCGCGGTGCCAACGAAGCAGGCGGTCGGGCTTTGCGCCTTCGGCAGGAGCTCGAAGGCGACCGCAGTGTTGGGAATGATCGCCGTCTTGGCGCCTCGGCAAGCGGCGACGAGCTTGCTCTGGTCCAGCTCGGAGGCCACCAGCAGGCAACTCGCGGTCGCGTTGATGCGGCGCAGGGCGTGACGCGCCAGCAAGGCTTGAGTCCAGATACCAAGGCGGGGCGCAAAGCGTGGCATGGACTGGGCCAGACGCTTGAGCTTTTCGTGTTCAATATCGTCGATATCCACGAGGACCGGGGGCAGCGCGATGCGCGTCCGCAGCAACGGCGCCATCCCTCCGATCCGATGGGCGAAAATGAGGTCGGGCTTGAGATGTTGAATATGACGGCTCAGCGTGGCGACTTGGTCGCGCCCGCAACTCCGCATCGTGGCTGTGCCATGGAAAAATCCGACGGCGCCGCGCAGCGCCCAGAGCGCATCGGCGATCCAGTCCAGCGGCCGGCGCCGCGTCGGTGCCGCCGTTACGAATCGAACCGCGCCGTCGATCGGCCAAAGATCTTTCACCATGTCGGCGCGCGAACAACTCTCCTCTGGCGGCAAGGGTTGCTCCGGCCAGAAAAACACCGCGTCGATCGGTCCGACGCAGGAGAGAGCTTCGAGATGCCGCTGCAGGCGTTGAAACACCCCGAACACGCATGTCGCCGGATCGGCCGGAAAAAATTCGGTCACCAGGAGGATGTGGGGCGGCCCACTAGTGTTGCGGTCATGTGAATGAGGAGAACCAGCGGACATCTGGAGGCTCATGGGTGCTTGCGATATTCTTCCACGCGAAAACCGGCGACGCGAAGCACCATTCCGGCTTCTTGGCAGGCCGCGACCAGATGCCGCATCGCGCGCGTGCGGTCCCGGTTCCATAGCGCGCCGACTCTCGCGGCTTCACGTATTGCTTCGCCGCCTGCCCGGAGCGCGCGCCCCGAGCGCGTCTTGAAGCCGCCGCCATCGTCCCAGAGCAAGTCGACGATAGTGCCGCCGTTGCGCAAGGCTCGACGCACGACCCATCGCAGATTAATGCGGTCGACCGGCCTTTCCTCGAACACAACCGCGTGCCTGGCCGAAACGATGCGGGCGCCACGTTCAATCATTTGCTTGAACATCTGGACGTCCTCGCCGCCGACAAAATCGAGGCGGCTTGAGAACGGGGCGCGAAGGTGAGGCAGCGCCTCGCGCCGGACCAAGGCGTTGCCGGTTCTGGTGGCGTACCAGGGCAAAATTTCTCCGTCGCCGAAGGGGAGGTCCTCAAACAGACCGCAGCTTCTGATGAAATCCGGCACCGCGTCCGCGAACACCGGCTGGACGGCTCCCATGACCGCATCGGCGCCCGTGCGTTTTGCCATGCTGACGAGCGTCACGAGCCAATCTGGCGCGGCCCATTCGTCGTCGTCGACAAAGGCGATAAAGCGTGAACTCGCGGCGGCGACTGCGCGATTTCTGACACGGGCAAGACCTCGCACTGGCTCCGTGAGATACGTGATAGCAAGCCGATCAAGGAAGCGGGCAACGACCCCTTCGCCTGACTGCGCCGCATCATTGTCTACGACGATGACGTCGAAAGGCGAGGCGTCCTTCTGGCCAACCAAGGAGTTCAACAGCCGCTCAAGGCTTGCCGGCCGTCGATGCGTCGGGATTAGGACGCTAATTTCGCCGTCGCGCGAGGCTCGAGTGGGCATGCGTGCCGCCATTGCCTTGATAGCTGCTGAGAATTCGGATTTAAGTAATCGCTCTATAGCGCTTTAACGTCACTATTTTGAGATTTCCGCAGATGGGTTTGACGCTTCCGCCCCCGGCCGTGGCCCCGTCTCCGCGGCGGATACAATCGGCGGACCAACCGCAACCTCCGGCGGCGGTCGCATTGTCGGTCGCTGTCGGAATCGTTCTCTTCAACAATTCGCCGTCCGAAATCGCCGACCTCGCCCGGTCGCTTCATCGTGCGATCGCGCGGCTCTCCGAAAGCAATCGGCAGGCAGATTTAGTCCGCCCAACCGCTGTTTCCATCTGCCTTATTAACAATGGCGATCGGCCCGTAGATCCGACCCCTTTCGGGCCGCACGCCGTTCTCACAAATTCGCCGGTCAATCTCGGATTCGGGCGAGCGCACAATCAGCTGATGGCAAAGGCGTTTGGGCGGGACGAAGCCGAATTTTACCTAGCGCTCAATCCCGACGGTATGCTGCATCCCGACGCGCTTGTCGAGTTGATCGCGGTCGCTCGCCGCAGCCTGGGTCGGGCGCTCGTCGAGGCGGCGGAGTTTCCAGAAGAACTACCCAAATCCTTCGATCCCCTCACCCTCGATACTCCGTGGGCGTGCGGATTCTGTCTGCTCATTCCTGCTGCGATATATGCGGCGATCGGCGGTTTCGACGAAAACATTTTCTTGTTCTGCGAGGACGTTGATCTGTCGTGGCGAGCGCGACTGGCCGGTTATTCAGTCAAACACGCGCCGCGCGCCTTGTGCCGCCATAGTTTCATCCGCCCGGGAAGCGGCAACCGCGCGACTCGCCGGGCGCATCTTGAATCAGCGCGTTATCTCGCAAAGAAATGGGACAATGACGCTTTCCAGCGGGAGATGGAGGCCGCGATGTCCCGCGAAGGATGGGAGCCGACGGCACTGCCGACGGCTACGCCACTGCAGTCGGCCCCTGCTATTACGGATTTCAGCCACGGACTAAGCTTTGCACCCGAACGTTGGATTTGCGCCGCCGCGATTCCGATTCACGCCGTCCTCCAGCACGCCGACATCGACAACTCCATTGATGTAGTCGTGCGCTTTCACGACCCTCGGCAGGTCGACCGATTATCGCGCTGTTTGTTTGCGCTTTTCGGGCAGCAGCACCAGCCGATTCAGATTCTCCTGATGCTGCAAGGCCTCGACGACGCAGGCGTCGCCGCCGTCGAAGCCTGCGTCGACGCCTTCGACTGGTCGGCGCCGCGCAAGCGGCCGATCGTGACCAACGTGACCGTCCCAAGGACGGGCGACCACCGCGCGCGACTCTGGAACGCCGGGGTCGATGCAGGAAGCGCGCGCTATATCGGTTTCTGCGATTTCGACGACATCGTATATTCGGCGGGCTACAGCTATTTGCTGCACCGACTGCATTGCACGGGCGCCGCTGCGGCGTTTGCGTCCGCTTTGCATGTTGATTGCACGCCGATGTCGGGCTTCGATTACGTGTTCGCCCGGCGGTTTCTTCCGGGCAAAGACCGCTATGATTTTTTTGTTGGCGGTTTCTGTCCGCCCAATTCCGTTCTGCTCGACCGCTCCCGCATCTTGCCAGCCGATCTTTACGCCGACGAGGGTCTGTCGAAAAGCGAGGACTACCGCGTGCTCGCCAAAATCGTAGCCAAATATGATACCGATTGGGCAAGCATCGGCACCGCGGTCGCCGATTATGTTCACCGCACCGACGGCAGCAATACGGTGCTGAGCCACCGTTGGGACGCCGCTGGACGACGCGACTGGGACGAGTCGACAGAGAGTACGCGGCAATTTCTCGCCACGCTTACGACCGCTGTTCCGATCCACCAGATCACCCACATGCGGCGTCAACAGAATTTATTGGAAGCGACAGCGGCCGAGCTGGAAGCTGCGGTTGCCTACGAACGCGGCGTGCGGGCGCGAATGAAAGAGTCGCTGTCTTGGCGGCTGACCGCCCCGATCCGCGAGGTCCAACGCGTTATCCGGCGACTGAGTGTGTTTCGGCGCAGTGTTTGACCCACCAATCGGCGTCCAACACGGACCCGCCTCTTGATTTGTATCTCACTATCTGTGTTCCTGAATTCGACGCATGACCGGGTCAATTTTGGACGCCGAAACGGGTCAATATTCGGAGCCGAAACACATCCTAGCCTTGCGCCCGTTCGAGTGCTTGAATCGAGGACTCTTCGAACCTGAACGCCTGTCCTCCCTGAAAACCGGTTCCTCGCCGGAACTAGTTTTCCACACCGCCGACGATCGCCTCCCTCGTAACGAGGGCCTATCGCTGTGTCCTTAAGTTCGAACCGCTATCCACGAGCTTGATCGTTGCAATCAATGGTTCTTCGTCAGAATCGCTTTCAGGTTTGCTGAGCGAGAAACTCGCCTTCTTCCTTCCCCGGAATACTACCCGAGCAGCGTTTGCGGCGCCGGCCTATTGGGGCTGACCTGCCTCCGGATTTCCGGACGCTGGGAAGCCAGAAGATCCCAATTCAGGCCGGCTTGGTCAAGCGTTTGGCCGCGAGCTCACGGTTTACAGCGGTCGATGAGTGGATAGCGCGACGCGACGACCCTCCATGCCTGCTACCACTCCACGCAGCGAATCGCCGTAGATCATCTCCGAGCGCCTGCGCCTTCATGGGCTGCTCAGCTACCGATCGGCGATTTGATTCCGAATGCCCGATGCGCCAGCTTGAGCGCGCCGATGCCAATCTCGACCTGCAGACAAGAACTCAAATCACGAACGCAGACGACGCCGGCGGCATTTCGCTCGACAAGATCGTCGAACCGTTCGATGCCGCGCGCGTGCAGCTCCTCAACGACCCTGTCGGGCGACATGCGCGCGGCTTGCGCGGCCGCCTCGCGCTCGAAGCGCAGCCACGCGACGCGCTTTGCCACGCGCTCGCGTCGCAGCAGCCTTATGTGGTTGTGACGATGGCGAGCGAAGCCAACTGCCGCATAGGCGTCCTCGCCGGCTCTACCGAGCGCATCCTGGTCGGATAGGCGCGCCACTTCCTGGGCAAATTGTTCGTGCAAGTAATTGCGAAGCGCGCAGGAGCCATCGAAGCTCGGTTGGATCACGCGTCGCTGCGCCGTTTTACCGGAGCCAGTTCCGGTTGTTTCATCTTTCGTCTTCATCGTCATGGCCATTCCCCACATACGATTCCTATTGAGTCCAAAGAATTCTGGCTCGCGCGAAGTGTCGCCGCAAACGACCCGCCGTGGCCTCGATTTCAACTCCGCCTCATGTCGCCACAACACCGAATCCAAATTGAATCAGGTCTCGCCACAATTAACGGCGCGATCGGACTCGCGTTCCCCCTCACCGAGTCCCCCGCAAGTCCTCGACGCCACGCCAATGCCAAAGTCGACTCCGCGCCGCCGCAATCGTCGCTTCAGTCGCGGCCTGGCGCGGCCGTGTCCGCCCTATCGTCCGAGCCGCTGGAGCGCCGAGGACGGGTTGCTGCAAGGCGAACAAATCGCACAAAGTGCGCGGTTGTTCCGAGGTGTGCAGGCGAACGAAGCGCACACTCCCCTTAAAGGGAGTGCGCTTGTGCGCCACCTTGTTCGTCTCCAATAAGCCAAACGTGAGGTTCCCGTATTTCAACCTGCCCTGCAGTCTCTAGGATCGATTGAGCTCTTTGGAATGCGGTTTGACGGGCACGCGGCTTTTCCGAACCGGAAACGCCTCGTCGGTAGGCGTACTCACGCCATCTATCGACGGCGACGACCTTAACTCGCGGCGGAATACAATTCGATGCTGGCGGAACCTCACCGCACTCGTCGATGGCCTCTCGCAGCGCCCGCAACGCAATTTGCGCGCCATTTGTAAGACGTTTCGCCTTTTTGTCGCTCTCTGACGAAATGAAGGGATTGCCCACGGCATCGACGATGCAACTGGTGATTGGATCGCCGTCGTCGTCAACTCCCAGATCGACGACGGCGAGTCGGCTCTCAAACGTCAGACCAGGCCGGGCGTCTTTCGCGAGTTCGAGCGTCGCGACGACGTTTTCTGCGGCGTTGCGCTTGACTGCGATCTGCACTTCAAGGGCGCCGCCTAGAGAGGAATGGCCGCGCGGGCGTTCTCCGATGTGGCCGCAATGGTGGATTATCAGAATGACGCAGTCGAAAGCCCGCTCGAGTGCGGCGCCGGCGCGCACATACGCCGCCATGTCTTCATCGCTGCTTTCCGATCCGACGAGGGAGCGGTTCAACGTGTCGATGACGATTGCGGACGGTTTCGCTTCTTTTAGCTGCGCTCGGATCGCGGCGATTAGGTCGCAGTGTTCTCGGATCAAATCGAGGGATGCGGACATTAGGTGGAAGGGTACGTCGGCGGTCTCTTCGCTCAGCCTATGGCGCCGGAATGCCTCAATGCGACGCTTGAAGCCTTCCGCGCCCTCTAGCGCGCAATAGACAACGGGACCGGCCTTGACGCGCAGGCCGCGATATTGCCAGCCGAGCGCTACGTGCATCATCAAATCGAAGATCCAAAAGCTCTTGCCGCATTTAGGCGGGCCAAAGACGATGACGAGGCCGACGCGCGGAATAAGACCCTTGACCAGATAGGTTGGTCCACTCGAGACTTTGATTTTATCGAACGGGACGAGCGGGAAGCGCTTGGCCAGCTCTTGATTGTCAACGGCATCGCCGACCGGCGCTAGCGGTCGACCGTCTGCGCCGTTGTCGGGCTGAAGCCGAGTGCGTTGGTCCATTATCTCGCGCAAGGCGTCGGGACCATGAGCCACCGCTATGGCGTTGGGATCGCCGACGATGTCGTCACCGTCGTGGTTCACCGGGCGTGATCCTTCGGGAAAGGGATGATCTCGGCGCGAATCCCGCGCTTTTGCAGACCATCCATAAGCTCTTCGGAGGCGCGCTCACCGGCGCGCTTTGGATCGCCGACATGCGCGCAGATCGAAACACAATCGGTCCATTGCGGAATGGTCTTAGCGAGGGCGGCCATGCGCGTTGCGCCCGCTGACGCCCAGACGCCGTAGCCATTCGCCTCAAGCAGACTGAGCGCGTCTTCAACGCCTTCAACGACGGCAAGGCCAAGCAAATTGTTCATCAGCGAGATTTCGATGGGGACTCCGATCGCGCCTCGCCCGATGACGATTTTGTTCGGGTCCGTGGCCGCCTTGTCCGAGCCGTCTGGCCGGAGCTTGATGATCTGCACCGCCTTCACATTGGCGTCGCTGACTTCGAGCAGGCTGGGCTCAGGCTCCGAGCAGCGCGCGAACGCTGCGATCAATGCGGGCCCATGATTGCCATTCGGCGGAAGGAAGCCAAGCGTCGCAGGGATCGCGCCGGCATAACCGCGCACGTCGCGCAGATACCTCCATGCGGGCGTCCCCTCGATGATCGGGCGGCGCTTCCGCCAGAACCATTGCGCCTTGTCCCGTTCGCCCTGGGCGCCGTCTCCGCGGGATGCGGCTTGCGTGCGTTCGGACGCCGTGGCGCGTGTGATCTCGCGGCGAGGCTCAAAAACTTTCCGCGCGAGCCCCAGACGGGCGCGCACGTAATCGCGGCATGACTGCCAATCGTCGTTGGCGAAGCTGAAGACCACGAATCCATCGGGCGCGGAGGCCGAGATTTTCACGCTAAGGCTTCGGTCTCGCGAACCGTGGCCGGGGCCGGGCGCGCGCACTTCGCCGCCGGACACTTCGCCGCCGAGAGCGTGGGCGATGATTCGCGGGGAAAGGTCGCTCATCGCCGCCCCCTCAAAACGGAATTTCGTCGTCGAGTGGCGCTGCGCCGTCCGGGGTCGGCAATCCTGAAGCGCCCATTGCAGCGGCTTTCGACTCGCGCTTTTGCCTGCGTGCTGAGATGACGCGCTCCGCAACGAGCGTGTAATTCAATCGCACCTCACCGTTCTTTTCGTAGGTGTCGACCTCGAAAGCGCCGCTGGCCGCAACTCCATCGCCATCATCGAGGCGAAGCAACTCGTCACATCCGGACTCGGAAAAGCAAAGAATCTTCCACCAGGTGACTCTATCGCCGGCGCCTTCGCGAATCGTCGCCACGACATATTGCGCGCCGGCTTTCGAAAGCTTTCGCTCTGGAACTTTCCATAGCCGGCCGGAAATTAAGGCGGTCGCGCTCATTGACCGCCCCCTATGATCCCCGCCAACGCTGCGCGTTGCGTGGCGAGCGCTTGAGTCACGTTCGACTCAAATCGGACGTGGAACGGCGCGGCTTGCCAATTTTGGAGACCGCCCACTCGTCGAGTTTTGAAGGCTCGTATAGGGCGGCCGATCCGGCCTTCCGAAATTCGGGGCCCCCACCGACGCTTGCCAGTTTTGCTAGTGACTTCTCCGAGCCAAATCCGTATTTATTTCTTAGATAAATGCCGGCTGTTTTGCGTCGAAGGTATTGCGGTTCCATAGGCTATTCCCCCATCGAGGGCCTCGACTCACCGAGGAATAGCCAATCAAGTTACTTACCTTCCCTCTCGGGTCAGCAAAAAGGCGCGGTAATTAAATCGCGATTTTTCTCTCCCTGCAGCCGGCATCGCGCTTTCGCCTCGAAGCGACCGCGTCGTATGCATCCCGGAATGTTTGAGGACCAACACTCGGAGTTTCGTCCGCCGCTTGCGCAATAGCGGCATCATACGATCCAGGCCCGAGCTGTTCCATGAGTGCGCTTACCCGCCGCGCGAACAAGAAATTGCGTTCAGCAAATTCTGGGTTGCGCGGCCTGCCTCGTCCACCGTCCGTGCGGCTGAACTTTGACTTCCATGGGAAAGGACGCGCGTCGGGAGAAAGGGTTTGGCATGTGTCAGGGTCGAGTAGCCTCGCGAGACAAACCCATGCATTTCGGCCTGGGTCGTTTCCTTTCGCCATAGAACTGACGCCCTCCGCCAACACAAAGTATGTGCTTCTTTCGAAGTCGGAATGCGCGTGCGGGTCGGGTGTTCTCGAGGCATCGCCAGCACTTCGATTTGGCGGCCGGCCTTTCCGGACGCGGACTTCTTCGACCCGAATTTCGAACGGGAATTCGAGATCCGTTTCAAGACTTTGTCTAAATACTGGATCGAACATCGCAGCGAGATATTTCAAAACATTCGGGCCAGGGACGCGACGTCTTAGAATCAAATCGACGAGCGGCCTTGAGTCGCCCGCTTGCAAATAGGAGCAAATCACGCAGGCGTAAGTGCGATCGAAATCCCACCCGTGTTCTTTCGAAAGCCGCCATGCCAAGCCATTCCAAGGGTCATCAGGGACTTCGTCTGTGTCCAACGCCACGAGCGCCTCCGCGTGGTTGGGGTCGAATCAGTCGACGCACACGGTCTCTGACCGAGCGTTATTTTTGCCCGATTCACAACCAGTCGTGTGTTCCGTGCCTATCCAGTTTAGGCAGACACCCACTACATATAGGGCCGCCGATAGCCCGCACCGATACCGCCTGATTGGCCGTACGTGGCCGATTTCTGCCAGTCCGCTGTCTGCCAGCTTCGGCCAATTGCCGCCACTGCCAGCTTACAAGCCCGTTGCCCGCCGCAGCGCGTCGTTGATTCGCTCCTGCCAACCCGGCCCATCCTCTTGAAAATGTGCAATCAGATCGCTGTCCAGCTTGATCGACACCAATTCTTTCGAGACGGGAACGTCACCTTTTCTTTGCACGCGGGCAGGCTCGGCCGCTGCCGGCTTCGGTGGTTTGAATACAGCTTCGGCTACGGACAAGGCGTCGGTCGATCGATACCGATTCGGTGGTCTTGTCATACGAATTTCTCCGGTTGAGTGTCTCAGCGTGCAGCGGCCGCGGGTCCGAGTGCCGATCGACGTCCTAACCGCATGAAAATATTAAAGTCGCCTGAGTCATGGGTCGCGCAGGTGACGATAGACGACCCACCTGCCTCCTCGAAACGCGAGCTCCCGCTCGAACGCGCCGCCGATGGCGCGCGCGGTCTTGATCGAGAGACTGTTGTCGGCATGAATGAGACTGATCAGCGGCATATCGGGCAGGGTGCGCGCTGACATCCGCCTGACCGCGAGCGCCGCTTCGCTGGCGAAACCGCGTCCCCAGTGGCGGCGCAGAAGCAACCATTTGATCTCCGGCCCCGGCCAGTCATTCGGATGCCACAAGCCAACGACGCCGAGAAGGGCGCCGCTCGACCGTTCCTCGACCCCATAGGGGCCAAATCCGCGCAGAACCCAATGGCCGACCAGACTGGCCAACGCGCGCCAGCTCTCTCCCTCGCTGAGGGTCCGTCCAAAAGTGAACCGCGTGCAGACAGGGTCGGCGTAGTGCTCGTGAAGCGTCCGCCAATCAGGCTCCTCAAGCGGACGAAGATGCAGCCGCGCCGTCTTCAGGCGTTCGGGGACGAGCGGCGTCATTGAATGGTCGACCCGCGTCGCGACGACTATGCAGATCGGAAGATGTCGAAGGCGGTGAGGCGCGCGTTCCGCTGCGGTTCGTCGCGACGGCGCAGGGCCCCGACCAGAGCCTCTAACGAGCCGGTCATGTCGAATTGCGTGAGGTCGGAAAAAACAACATTCCAATTCGGATCGTCATGGGCTACCGAAATAGCAGACGTAGACAGACTTGTCTATCTAGGTTAGCAAGCGGCCGTGCTTTCAACGCCTTCTCCGCACCGCGAGCAGATCCTTGCAACAGCGACGCGGCTGTTCTTCGAGCAGGGCTACACCATTACCGGCGTCAACCAGATCATCGCCGAGTCCTCCGTCGCTCGTCAGACATTCTATCACCACTTTCCGTCGAAGGAGGCCCTCTGCGCCGCCTATCTTGACGCCCGCGGGGCCGATTGGATCGAGGCCCTGCGTCGCGCGGGGAATGGGCGCCGCAGCGCACGCGGCGTCGCCCGCGGTTTGTTCGGCTACGTTGAAGAACTGGCGATCGAGACACACTTTCGGGGCTGCGGGATGTTGAACATGGCGTCCGAGTTCGCCGACGCCGGCAGCGCCGTGCGAGAGCGCGTCCGGGTCCATAAGAGCGCGCAGCGCGCCCTGATGCGGGAACTGTTTCTCCCCTTCGGTGTCGATGGTCCGCTTACGGACCAGATTCATGTTCTTGTCGAAGGCGCGATCGCAGGCGCGGCGAGCCTGCTCAATGTCGAACCTATCCACGACGCGCTGAAGGCCGCCGAGGGGCTTTTGAAGAAGGCCGGCCGAGATGAGCGTCGCTAGACCCGACGGAGGATCCGGAGGGATCGTGATCGGGCTGCCGGGCTGGGTCGACGACTTGGTGCGCGACGCCCCGACCTCCTTCGACGACGATGTTTCCCGCATGGACCTTGCGATTGCGCTTTCTCGCGCAAGTCTCCAGCGCGGTGGGGCCCCGTTCGGGGCGGCGGTCTTTGCCGGTCCGAAGCTGGTCGCCGCGGGCGTCAACCGCGTGCAAGCAAGCGGCCTGTCGTTTGCCCATGCCGAGATGATTGCTCTGGCGAGAGCTCAGCGGGTTATTGGGCGGTCGCGCGTCCCGATCAACGGTCCATTCGCGCTCGTCACCAGCACCGAACCTTGTTGTCAGTGCTTGGGCGCCCTTTTCTTT
>SSMV01000092.1 GCA_004799435.1 Bradyrhizobium sp. | reverse complement strand
GACCGCGCCGTCGTGTTGCGACAGGGACGCAAGGTCGGCGAGCTGAAGCCGGACAGCTCCAACCAGCGGGAGCTTATTTCAATGATCGTCGGCGCCGAGCCGTGACCATTGCGGCCCAACCCACCGCCTTCGCTCTCTGTCGTGATCGAGGATTTTGGCCGATGGAGCGCTTATGCGCGCTTGGCTAGGTAATGCGGCGCTCGTCGGCTTCTTTCTCGCAACGCTCGCGCTGTTTGGCCTGCTGGCGCCGAATTTCGCCACCGCGTCCAATTTCGAAGATCTGATGTCCGGCTTTTCCTTTGTCGCAATCCTGGCGATGGGACAGGCCTTTCCGATTCTTCTTAAAGGGATTGACCTTTCGATCGGCGCGACGCTGGCGCTTGCCGGCATGATCGCTTTCGACTTGAGCCTCATCGCGCATTGGCCGGGCTATTTCATTTTGCCCGTCGTGCTTGCGGCCGCAACCTTGGCGGGGATCGTCAACGGTCTGCTGATCGTCTATCTCCGCCTGCAGCCGTTCATCGCGACGCTCGCCAGTCTCGCCGCCTATCGAGGGCTGGTCTATCTGATCTCGGGCCGCCAACTCGTTCCGAGTCTTTCGACCACGCCGATCAGCGACTCCTGGATTCTCGGGCTCGACACGGATTTCGATGTCGGTTCGGCGCTCGGGATTTCCGCCTTCGTCAAGCTGCCGTGGGTTCCGCTGTCGTTCTTCGTCATGCTCCTGCTGCTCGCGGCCCTCTGGGCGCTGCTCGACAGGACAAAGTTCGGGCGCGACGTCTATGCCGTCGGCGGCAACGCCGAGGCGGCGCGTCTGGCGGGCATCCCGGTCGGGCGCCGGGTGATCGCCTGCTACGGCGTCTGTGGCTTCTGCGCCGGCGTCGCCGCTCTGACGCTAATCGCGCGGCTGACCACCGCCACCGAAGCGCTGGGGGTCGGAACCGAGTTGACGGCCATCGCCGCCGCCGTCATCGGCGGCGTCAGCCTCTCGGGCGGGGTCGGCGGCGTGTTCGGGCCGGCGATCGGGGCCTTTCTGCTGGGCGCCGTGTTGCTCGGCCTGACGCTGCTCGGCATCTCGCAATATGTGCAGCAGATCCTGACCGGCGCGATCCTGCTCATCGCCGTCGGCTCGGACCGCGCGCTCGCGGTCAGACGGCGCAACCGTCTCGCCGCCAATCTCGCGCCGCCGGCGCCGGCAGGCGGACATGGCTGATCCGGCTCTCGAGGCGCGTGGTCTGACGAAACGCTATGGCGACTTCGTCGCATTGAACAATGTCGACTTCCGCTTGCAGCGCGGCGAAGTCAGAGCCTTGATCGGCTCCAACGGCGCGGGCAAATCGACGCTGATCAAAATTCTGACCGGCGCGGTTGCGCCGACCGCTGGCGTCATGCGGCTCAACGGCGAAGCGGCGCCCTTCGGCGACCCCGGCGAGATGATCCGGCGTGGCGTCGGCTGCATCTACCAGCATTCCAATCTGGCGCCGGCGATGACGGTGCTCGACAATATTTTTCTCGGTCGCCAGCCGACGCGCGGCTTTGGCCTTGTCGATCGCCGGCGCCAACGCCGGGAGGCGACGGCGCTGCTCGCCCATTATGGCGTCGACCTCGACCTCGACGCCGCCGCCGGCGCATTGCCGACCGTGAAGCAGAAAGAGGTCGAGATCATGAAGGCGCTGGCGCTCGACGCCAGCGTGCTGCTCATGGACGAGCCGACCGGCTGGCTTGCCGCGACCGATGTCCGCCGGCTGCATGACACGATCCGCCAGTTGAAGTCGCGCGGCGTCGGGGTCGTCTACATCAGCCACATGCTCGATGAAATCTTCAGCGTCTGCGACACGATGACGATCCTGCGCGACGGCGTCGTCGTCGCCGAGAGCGATGTCGCGGCCGTGACCCGCACGGACGTCGTTCGCCTCATGGTTGGCGAACGACTGGCCAAGGAAAGCGGCGAGGCGGCCGCCGCGGCGCGCCGTCCGCGCGGCGACGGCCGCGTCCGGCTCGCGGTGCGCGATTTCACGCGCCGCGGCGTCTTTCAGAACATCAGTTTCGATCTTCACGCCGGCGAGATCCTCTGCATCACCGGATTGATCGGATCGAAACGCACCGAGTTGCTGCGCGCGCTCTTCGGCGCCGACCCGCATGACGAGGGCCGCGTCGAGATCGACGACCGTCTCATTCGGCCGCGCTCGCCCGCTTCCGCCATGGCCGAAGGATTGGGGCTGGTGCCGGAAGACCGCCATCGCGACGGGCTGATGCTCGGCATGAGCGTCGCCGAGAATCTCGTGATGACGACGCTTGCCCGCTTTGTCCGGGTTGGACTTCTGGACCGCGGCGCGGTGAGGGCCGCGGCTGCGAAGTCGATCGACGCGCTCGGCGTTCAGCCGCGCGACGGGCGGCGCGCCACGCGGCTTCTGTCGGGCGGCAATCAGCAAAAGGTGCTCGTCGGCAAATGGCTCAATCGCCGGCCGGAGGTGCTCATCCTCGACGAGCCGACCGTCGGCGTCGATGTCGGTGCCAAGGCCGAGATCTACGCGATCCTGCGCGCGGAGCGCGATCGTGGAACGGCGGTGCTGGTCGTGTCTTCCGATCTCGAGGAAGTCATGACGATCGCCGACCGGATCGGCGTGATGGCGTCCGGGCGGCTGACCGCGATACATGACGCGACCGATGTCACGCTGAGCCGGCTCGTCGCCGAGATCGGGGCGGAGCCATGATCGCCACCTTTGCCCCTGTCGCCCGACGCCTGGCGCCGCACGCGCTGGTGCTGGCGATCCTGCTCTTTATCGCCGCCTTCTCGTTTCTACAGCCGGCCTTTCTGAAGCCGGAAAATCTCATCGGCATTCTGCGCCAGGTGTCGCTGATCGGTATCATGGCGGTCTGCATGACATTCGTCATCATGACGGGCGGCGTCGATCTGTCGGTAGGGCCGGTTCTCGCGATCTCCGGCCTCGCGGCTTTTTTCACGCTTGAGGCGGGTTGGCCGCTGCCGATCGGCATCGCTGCCGGAATAGCCGTCGGCGTCGCGGTGGGCCTTGCGAATGGCTTTCTGATCGCCGCCTTCGGCCTGCCGCCGATCATCGTCACACTGGCGATGTTGTCGATCGTGCGCGGGACGGCCTTGATCGCCGGCGGCCCCGACCTTCACGCGATTCGTGGGCATGATTCCTACACGTTCATCGGCGCCGGATCGCTGTGGGGCATACCGATGCCGATCTTTCTGTTCGGCGCGGTCGCGGCGGCGGTGATCTTTCTGCAATTCGCCACGCCGCTTGGCGTCCGCGTCGCCGCCATTGGCGACAATGAGCGCGCCGCTCGTCTCAGCGGCCATCGCGTCTGGGCGACCAAACTCGTCATCTACGCGCTCTCGTCGGCGGGGGCCGCCTTTGCCGGCATCATCCAGACGACGCAGGTGCATACCGCCGCCGCGACTTATGGCGAGTTCGGCACGGAACTCGACGTGATCGCCGCGGTGGTGCTGGGCGGCACGAGCCTGTCGGGCGGCCATGGCTCGGCGGCGCGCACGGTGCTCGGCGTGTTGTTTCTCGGGGTTATCAATTCGGGTATGAATATTCTCAACGTGCCGATCGACAGTCAGTTGATCGCCAAGGGCGTTCTGATCGCCGCGGCGCTGGCGGCGGCCGAACGCGCAAAACATTGACGCGCGGACGCCGAGGGATGAAGGAACGCCATGAAGATTTCTGACCGGCGAAGGGTGACCCGTTCCGGACTCGAGGTCACCCTGCTGGGGCTTGGCGGCGCGGCGTTTGGCGGCCTGTACAGCCAAGTCAGTGCGGCCGATGCGCTGGCGGCGATGCGCGCGGCCTGGGGCGCCGGCGTTCGCTATTTCGATTCTGCGCCCATGTATGGGCTTGGGCGGGCGGAGCTTCTGCTCGGGCATTTCCTGCGCGAGGACGGTGAAGACGGCGCGGGCGCCACCGTGAGCACCAAGGTCGGCCGGCTGATCGCAGGTGAGCGCCATACGCGCGATGGTGTTGCCGGCGCGCCGAGCAACCCTTTCGCGCCGGAATGGCGGGACGGCCTCAAATTCACGGAGGTCTTCGATTATTCCTATGACGCGATCCTGCGCAGCTTCGACGACAGTCAGCAGCGGCTCGGCCGGCCAGGGATAGACCTTCTTTTCGTCCATGACATCGGCCGCGCCACGCATGCGGAGCGCCATGATTTTCATTGGCGGGCGCTGACCAGCGGCGGCGGCTTCCGGGCGCTAGAGGAATTGCGCGCCGCCGGTCTCATCAAGGGCTTTGGCCTCGGCGTGAACGAGACCGACATCATTCATGACGCGATGAACGAGAGCGATCTCGATTGCTGTCTGCTGGCGGGACGCTATTCGCTGCTTGACCGATCCGCGGACGCGTTGCTGAGCAAGGCGCGGGCGCAGGGCGTGGCTCTTGTCATCGGCGGCGTTTTCAACTCAGGGATCTTGGCGGCGGGCGCCGGGCGCGAGCGCAAATTCAATTACGCCGACGCGCCGGCGCATATCGCCGCCAGGGTCGACGAATTGGCGAGGATTTGCGCCAAGTTCGACGTGCCGCTTGGCGCGGCGGCTTTGCAATTTCCGCTACGCGACGCTCGGGTGGCGTCGATCCTGGTTGGGGCAAGAAGCGCGGCAGAGGTCGCGACAAATCTCGAGTGGTTCGAGCACAAGATTCCTGCCGAACTATGGGCGGCGATCGACGCAAGCGGCTGAGGCGGCGGCGAGTCCCTTCTTCCCGCAGGCGGGGAGAAGGTTAGGATGAGGGGCGGGGAGATGAGCCGCTATTGAGCCGACAATCGCCAAACCCCTCACCCATCCTCTCCCCGTGAACGGGGAGAGGGGAATACCAGCTCTTTGTGGCTGACAGCGCAGGCTGCCGCGCGATCTGCAGGATCAGATAATCCTCGGCTGGGTTGACCTCGCGACGCCCGGCCTCGACGCGGATCATTTGTTGAACGCGCCGTTGCGTCAGTCCCTCAGCCTCGGCGAGGCTTAAAGTCGACTGACCTTCCATCAGCCGCGCGAAGGCGCTGCTCACGCGTTCGCGGCATGGCATGAACCTTTCTTCGCCGAGGACCTCTCCCTACCGGAGCTCGGCTCGGAGTTCGCGCACCCCACGACCCAGCCGCTCGCGCAGGAGCGTTCGTAGGGTTGCTCCATCGACGTAGCCGACTTCGGCTGCAATGGCGTCGATGTCGAGGCCGCTGGCGCGCAGCAACGATTGGGCATGCTCGACGCGCAAATCCTGAAAATACGCCAAAGGCGACTTTCCAAGGATCTCGCCGCAACGGCGCTGCAACGTCCGCGCGCTTGTGGACAGTGCGGCGGCCGCCGCCTCAAGCGAGAATCCCTCCTTGAGATGCTCTCGCGCCCAACGTTCAAAGCGCATCATCAAAGGGTCAGCCTGGGCCAGGTGATTGGGAATAATATACGCCGCCTGCGTCGAGCGGAGATCGGCTACGAGATAGCGCGAGACTGTGTTGGACAGTTCAGGGCTTGCCTGGCGAATAAGCCACAGGGCGAGATCGAGGTGCCCGATCGCGGCGCCGGCGGTCACGATGCGATCGGCCGCGACCACCATGCGGGACTCATTGAGGCGAACCTTGGGATAGCGCTGTCGGAATAGCGGCGCGAGCGACCAGTTGGTTGTCGCTTCCTGGTGATCAAGCAATCCCGCCTCAGCCAGGAAAAAGGTGCCAATACAGGCCGCCGCCAGTTGCGCCCCAACCTGGCGCCACTGAAGCAACTGCGCCGTTGCCTTGAGCGTATCCGGTCGCGCTAAGGCCTGCAGAAGCAGACCTGGCACAATGGTGTTGAGGCCCGGCACAATCACCCAATCGGGTCTGAGATCGGGGGTGATGGGCTGCACGGGAATGCGCATCCCACGTCCGGAGCGCACCCTTCGTCGGACGCCGACGACCGAAACGTCAAAGCGAGGCGTTCCCCCCATCAGCCGATCGGACAGGCCGTTGGCTGCGCCGAATGCGTCGATGACCACAGCGAGGCCGGTATCCCAAACGCCTTCCAAGGCGAGTATCGCGACGCGCATGGCGTAAACGACCTCATTGAGGTCATTCAGCGCTAACCGCTTCAGCCGCGACAGTCAACGAAAACGTAGCGCGCCGATTGGCGTAAATGATATCAAAGATGTCATTCCCGACGATATCGCTCAGCTCCGAGACTGCCTATTTTCCGCAGCGATCGAGCAACCTCAAAGGAGAGAGATCGTGAAATTCCTGGCCATTGCCAAGCTTCAGGCGCCGCGGGAGCAACTCGCCCAATACATGCCCAAAGAGCCCGCCGCCACCCTCAAGCTCTATGTCGACGGCATCCTCGAGCAGTTCTGGTTCGCCGAGAATGTCGGCCCGGTGTTCCTGCTGAGCGTGGAGTCAGCCGAAGCGGCGCGAGTTGCGCTCGCGACGCTGCCTCTCACGGCGGCTAACCTGGTCGTCTATGACCTCTTGCCGCTTGGCCCGCTGGTTCCGCTGGGCAAGCTGATCCCGGCCGCTTAGCCGCTGAAAGCGCAGCGTGCAGGCCTTCGGCTGCATCGTCGAAGCGATCAAAGCTGAAGGCTGAGCCGCCGCTCAGTCGCCGTCATGATCGGGCTTGTCTCGGTCATCCGGGCGCCGCTGCGAGAGCCCCGAAGGCGTGGATACCCGGCCCAAGGCCGGGCATGACGAGCGAGGAGGGGCGTCCTTGGGTCCCTTCTCCCCGTTTACGGGGGGAAGGTTAGGATGAGGGGCGGGTTGGTAAGCGGCGATGCGGGCGGATAATCGCCCAGCCCCTCACCCGCCCTCTCCCCGCAAGCGGTGAGAGGGGATAAGCCCCTCACCCAACCTCTCCCCGTAAACGGGGAGAGGGGAACGGAACCGATCCCGGCTCCCGGCTCTTCCCCTGGAGAGCTGGGAGAATCACAGATGGATGCGCGGGCGACAGAGGCCGCCGAGGTCAAACAGCCGGAGCGGCCGAGGCTGCGCGACATTCTCGGCCCCGGGCTGGTGACGGGGGCGTCCGACGACGATCCGAGCGGCATCGCCACCTATTCCCAGGCCGGCGCCCAATTCGGCTACGGGCTGATCTGGACGCTGGTTCTCACCTATCCGCTGATGTGCGCGATCCAGATGGTCAGCGCGCAGATCGGTCGCGTCACCGGGCGCGGGCTCGCCGCCAATATGCGCCGTCACTATCCGCTGCCGCTGCTCTATGGGCTCGTCGGCCTGCTGCTCGTCGCCAATGTCATCAATCTCGGCGCCGATCTCGGCGCGATGGCCGCCGCGCTGCGCCTGCTGCTGCCGGGACCGGCGGCGCTTTATGTCGCGGGCTTCGCCATTGGCACCGCCGCGCTCGAAATCTTCATGCGCTATTCGCGCTACGCCAATGTGCTGCGCTGGTTGACGATCTCGCTCTTCGCCTATGTCGCGACCGCCTTCGCGGCCGGCGTGTCATGGGGCGATGTCGCGCGTTCGCTGGTGATTCCGCATATCGAGATGTCGGCCGATTATTTCACGGTGGTTGTCGCCGTCTTCGGCACGACGATCAGCCCTTATCTCTTCTTCTGGCAGGCCTCCGAAGAGGTCGAGCAGGAGAAGGAAGACACGACAGCCAAGCCGCTGCTCGAGGCGCCGAGCCAGGCGCCGCGCGAACTTGGTCGCATTCAGCTCGACACGATCGTCGGCATGGGCCTTTCCAATCTCGTCGCGCTCTTCATCATCATCACCACCGCCGCGACGCTCAACGCGCATGGCGTCAAGGACATCCAGACTTCCTCGCAGGCGGCCGAAGCGCTGCGGCCGATCGCCGGCGAATTCGCTTTCGCGATTTTTGCGCTGGGCATCATCGGCACGGGGCTGCTGGCGGTGCCGGTGCTCGCCGGCAGCGCCGCCTATGCCGTGGGCGAGGCCTTTGGCTGGAAGGTCGGTCTGGCGCAGAAGCCGGGGCGCGCGCCGGCCTTCTATTGGACGATCGCGATTGCGACGCTCGTCGGCGCGGCGGTCAATTTCAGCCCGCTCGATCCGATCAAGGCGCTGTTCTGGAGCGCCGTCATCAATGGCGTCGCCGCCGTGCCGATCATGGCGATGATCCTCTTGATGGGCAGCCAGAAGACGATCATGGGTCGCTTCACGCTTCCGCCGTGGTTGAAGGGGCTGGGCTGGCTGGCGACGCTCGCCATGGGCGCCGCGGCGGTCGGCATGATCGCCACATCGGCGATGGGATCTTAAGCGCGGCGGCGCGCCTCGCCCATTTACGCTCATTTCGTCAGACGATTGACCGTCGCCCATTGCGCATTGTACGCGTGGCTTGAGTTCGACGGCGAGCCTCGACGCCCAAAACCAGGACTCAAGGCGAGCGCGCGGTCCGTCGTAAGGGGTTGAAATTTAAGCGCGAAGCGGACCTGTTCAGTCAAAATTCCGTCCTAATTCCGCTCTTTGGTTCGCCCGCTTTCGGCAGGGCGGCGAAGAGCGAACTCGCAATAAGGGAGGCGCGGCATGCGCGTTGGCGTGCTGGTTGGTGTGATACTGGGCCTGATGCCGGCCGCGTCCTTCGCGAAGGACGCCAGCCCTGACAGCATCAAGGGCCTTTATCTCACCACCGATTTCCCCGCTCTGACCATTCGCGCCGGCGAAGAGGCGAGCCTTCCGCTCACGGTCTATAATTACGGCCTGCCGCCGCAACGCACGACGCTCAGCGTCGCCGACGCGCCGCAGGGCTGGACGGCTGAGATCGAGGGCGCCGGCAAGCCGGTCGGCGCCGCCTTCGTCGATTACGACGGCAAGGCGAGCCTGACGCTCAAGTTGACCATTCCCGAAAGCGAGAAGCCCGGCGCCTATCAGATCACCGTCAACGCCGAAGGCGACGGCGCGAAATCGGCGCTGCCGATTTCGATCCAGCTCGCGCCGCCGCTCGCCGCCAAGCTGACCGCGATTCCGAAATTTCCGATGTTGAGCGGCAGCGCGCGCTCAAGCTTCGATTTCGCCGTCACCGTGAAGAACGATGGCGCCAATGACACGACGGTGGCGCTGAAGACCGACGCGCCCGAGGGCTACACCGAGAGTTACAAGGAACAATATGGCCAGCAGGACATCACCAGCCTGCTGCTCAAGGCCGGCGAGAGCAAGGACCTCACCGTCTCGGTGAAGCCCAATCCGAGCGCGCCCTCGGGCAAGGTCGCCGTGAGTTTCGAAGCGATCGGCGAAAAGGCCAACGCCAGCGCCGAGCTCACGCTCGACATCGGCGGGTTGCCGGCGATCACCATCACCGGCGCCGACGACCGCCTCAGCGGCGAGGCCTATGCCGGCCAGGAGCGGTCGATCCCGCTGACCATCGTCAACATCGGCTCGGCGCCGGTGGTCAATGTCGGAATGACGGCGACGCCGCCGGAAGGCTGGAAAGTCACCTTCGATCCCAAGCGCGTGCCGACGATTCCGGTCGGCGGCACGCTGAAAGTGAACGTGCTGCTGACGCCGGGCGCGCAGGCGATTGCCGGCGATTATCTGCTCAATGTCACCGCCATCGGCGATGGCATCGATCAGAACGTCAGCTACCGCGTCACCGTCCTGACCTCGACGCTCTGGGGCGTCGCTGGCATCGGCGTCATTCTCATCGCCCTGCTGGTGCTGGTCGGCGCGGTCGGCTGGTTCGGCCGGCGATGAGCGCGCCGGTCATCCAAGCCGAGGCGCTGACCAAGCGCTATGGCGCGGCGCTCGCCGTCGACAATCTCAATCTGACCATCGACGAGGGCGAAGTCTTCGGCTTGCTCGGCCCCAATGGCGCCGGGAAGACGACCACCATTCTGATGCTGCTCGGCCTGACCGAGCCGAGTTCGGGCCGCGCGACGGTCGCCGGTTTCGATCCGCTGCGCCAGCCGCTCGAAGTCAAGCGCCGCGTCGGCTACATGCCCGATTCGGTCGGCTTCTACGATCATCTGAGCGGCCTCGCCAATCTGCGCTACACCGCCGCGCTCTGCGGGCTGAAGAACGTCGAGGCCGACAAGCGCATCGCTGCGTCGCTCGCGCGCGTGCGCCTCACCGATGCGGCGGCCAAGCCGGTGCATGGCTATTCGCGCGGCATGCGCCAGCGCCTCGCCATCGCCGAGATCCTGATGAAGGGCGCCTCGATCGCCATTCTCGACGAGCCGACCGGCGGCCTCGATCCGCAATCGACGCGCGAATTCCTCGATCTGATCCGCTCGCTCAAGCATGAGGGCATGACGATCCTGCTCTCCTCGCATTTGCTCGAACTCGTGCAATCGGTCTGCGACCGCGTGGCGCTGTTCAATCGCGGGCGCATCGGTCTTGAGGGTCGGGTCGACGATCTCATGCGCAGCGTGCTTGGCGGCTCGCATGTGATCCGCGTCGAAGCGCAGGGCGCGGATTTGAAGCGCGTCATCGAAGGCGCGGCGGGCGTCGCCCATGTGACCGAGACGGCGGAAGGTTTCACCATCGAGGCGGCCGAGGACGTGCGCGCCGCGGTGGCCCGCGCGATCATCGAAGCCGGTGGCGCGCTGACAAGGTTAGAAGCCGGCCACGCCAGCATCGAGGATGTCTACACGCGATATTTCGAGGGAGCGCGCGATGCGGCGTGAAGGCTCGGCGCTCGCCGGGGCCGGCGTGGTGATGATGAAGGAGCTGGCCGACAATCTCTCCAGCGCCCGCATGCGGCTGCTCGAAGTGCTGGTCTTCGTCGCCGGCGCCGGCGCGGTCTATGCGACGATCGGCGAAGTGCGCAACATCGTCAGCGAAGACCCCTTCGTCTTCCTGCGCATCTTCACCACCGCCAAGGCGCCGCTGCCGTCCTTCGTCGCCTTTCTCGGCTTTCTCATCCCGATCGTCGCGATCGCGCTCGGCTTCGACGCCGTCAACAGCGAGTTCAATCGCCGCACGATGAGCCGGCTGCTCGCCCAGCCGATCTATCGCGACGCGATGCTGTTTGGAAAATTCCTCGCAGGATTAGCGACGCTCGCGATCATGCTGACCGCCCTGTGGCTCTTCGTCATCGGCCTTGGCGTCTTGCTGCTCGGCCTGCCGCCAAGCGGCGAGGAGGTGGCGCGCGCCTTCGTCTTTCTGGTGATCGCGGTCGCCTATGGCGGCGTGTGGCTGGCGCTCGCGCTGCTGTTCTCGGTCGCCTTCCGCTCCGCCGCGACGGCGGCGCTCGCCGCGCTGTCGGTCTGGCTGCTCTTCGCCTTTTTCTGGTCGATGCTGGTGTCGCTCGCCGCACCTTTGATCGCGCCGGTCGATCCCGACGACGTGTTCTCGGCGCTGCATAACGCCAATGTCGTCGAGGGCCTGTCGCGCCTGTCGCCCAACACGCTTTTCGCTGAGACGGCGCTCGCCGTGCTTGACCCGTCGATCAGGGCGCTGGGGGCGATTCTTTCATCCCAGCTCGAAGGCGCAGTGAAATCGCCGCTGCCCTTCATTCAGAGCCTAGCGCTGATCTGGCCGCAGGTGACCGGGCTGATCGCCTGCTTCCTCGGCCTGTTCACGATCGCCTATATCGCCTTTCAGCGTCAGGAAGTGCGCGCTTAGGACGTGTGCCCTTCAAGGGTCAGGCTCGGTTTGCGCGCGTCCGGTGGCGCGGCGGCCGCCTTGGCGGCGTCGACCAGCTTCAGCGCCGCGCGCAGAACTTCGGGGACGCCGCGGCCCGACACGGCAGAGAGTTCGAACGGCGCGGCGCGGCGCGTATCCGCCGCCAGCGCCGGGCCGTAAGAGCGCATCGCGCGTTTCAGCCGCTCGCGCTGCAGCTTCAGCGCCTCCTCGTCGACCGCATCGACCTTCGATAGCGCGACGATCTCCGGCTTGTCGGCGAGACCGCCGCCATAGGCGGCGAGTTCGCCGCGGATGATGCGATAGGCCGTGCCGGCATGGTCGCCCGTGACGTCGACGAGATGGATCAACGCGCCGCAGCGCTCGACATGACCGAGAAAGCGATCGCCGAGCCCATGGCCCTCATGCGCGCCCTCGATCAGGCCGGGAATGTCGGCCAGCACGAATTCGCGCTCATCGACCCGCGCCACGCCGAGATTGGGATGGAGCGTGGTGAAGGGATAGTCGGCGATCTTCGGCCGCGCCGCCGAGACGGCGGCGAGCATCGTCGATTTGCCGGCGTTGGGCAGGCCGACCAGGCCGGCGTCGGCGATCAGCTTGAGGCGCAGAATCAGCGTGCGCTCGATGCCCGGCTGACCGGGATTGGCGCGGCGCGGCGCGCGATTGGTCGAAGTGGTGAAATGGGCGTTGCCGAAGCCGCCATTGCCGCCCTTGGCGATCACCACGCGTTCGCCGGTCTGCTTGAGATCGGCGAGCAGGGTCTCGTTGTCCTCGTCGAAAATCTGCGTGCCTTCGGGGACTTTTAAGAGGGCGTCGGCGCCGCGCCCGCCGGCGCGGTTCTTGCCCATGCCATGCATGCCGATCTTGGCCTTGAAATGCTGCTGGTAGCGAAAATCGATCAGCGTGTTGAGGCCGCTGGCGCATTCGACGACGACGTCGCCGCCGCGCCCGCCATCGCCGCCATCGGGGCCGCCGAACTCGATGAACTTCTCGCGCCGGAACGACACGCAGCCCGCGCCGCCATCGCCCGAGCGCACATAGACTTTCGCCTGATCAAGGAATTTCATGCGCGCCTTCCTTGACCGTCCGCGTCGGCTGCGCGGCGGCGCGGCGCGCGCTCCAGGCGGCGCGCGTCAGCGTGAACCGTTCGCTCGGCACCAGCCCGCCGCGCGCCGGCGCGCCTTCGAGGCCCGAGCCGACGAATTCGAACCCGGCCTTCTCCAGCACGCGGCGCGAGGCAAGATTGTCGAGATGGGTGACGGCGACGATCTCGACCGCTTCCGTCAGCGTGAGGCCGGCGTCGACCATGGCATCGACCGCCTCGCTCGCCAGACCCTTGCCCCAGGCTTCGGGGGCCAGCGCGTAGCCGAGCGACAGCCGCCCCTGCGCGCGGCCCTCCAGGCTAATCGCGCCAATCGCCTCGCGCTTGTCGCGGATCGGCGTCAGCACCAGCGTCAGATCGCGGCCGGCGGAATTGCCTTCGCGCGCGGCGAAGATGAAACGCTCGGCCGAGCCCGGCGGATAGGGATGGGGGATGCGGGCGGTGTGGCGCGCGACTTCCCAGCGGCTGCAATAGCGTTCGATCGCCGCAGCGTCGGCGGCGCGCGGCCAGCGCAGCCACAGCCTGGGGGTTTCCAGACGGAAGACATCGTCTCGGGCTAGATCGGGGAACATGGTCACTCCGGCCACCGAGGGGCTCGACTCCGCGAGCCTCGAAACGACGAAGGGAACGCGGCGATCCGCATCCCCTTCATAAGCGTCTTGGCTTACCGGACTTATTGGGAAGGTCTTTCCTTCCCTTTTCTCGAGTTGAGCCTCGAGACCGTCCGCGGGGGCTTTTCGCCTCGGCGGGGTCTCGTCTCACCCTCGCCGCTTATTCGGCCGCTTTGTGCGCGACCACCGTTACATATTGACGACCCTGGCTTTTACACTCGAAGGCCACGGCGCCCGGGGCGGTAGCGAAGAGCGTATGGTCGACGCCCATGCCGACATTGCGGCCGGCGTGGAACTTGGTGCCGCGCTGGCGCACGATGATGTTGCCCGGCACGACCCTCTCGCCGCCGAACTTCTTGACGCCAAGCCGGCGCCCGTCCGAATCGCGACCGTTGCGCGACGAACCGCCTGCTTTCTTATGAGCCATTTCAATCGCTCCAAACCCAACGCGGGCAGCGCGAAGCGCTGAGTGGCCGCGTATATAATGCAAATGAGGCGCCAAGGAAAGGCTCGTGACCAAGCCTTGACGCGACGATCAGGCGACGCGTCAGGCCGACAGGATCTCGGTGATCCTGACGAGCGTCAGATCCTGCTTGTGGCCGCGCTTGCGACGCGAATTCTTGCGGCGGCGCTTCTTGAAGGCGATGACCTTGTCGCCGCGCGCGTGCTCGACGATTTCGCCGACGACCCGGGCGCCGGCGACAGTCGGCGCGCCGAGCGTGCTGGTCTCGCCGTCGAACAGCGCCAGCACGTCGTCGAACGTCACTTTTGAGCCGGCCTCGCCCTCGAGCGACATGACCGTAATCGTATTCTCGGCGGCGACCTTGTACTGCTTGCCGCCGGTGCGAATGACTGCGAACATCGTTTTGTTTCCCGTGTTCAACCCGGCTCAACGCGTTTGTGGCGCGCGGCCGGCTTTTTGGCAGTTAGCGAACCTGCTGGTTTTCGCTCCGCTTCGCCGCGAGCGGCAAAGCAAAACGCGGCCTGTGACAGCCGCGCCGAGCGGCGGCTTCTATAAGCGGCCGGTCCCGCGAAGTCAAACCAACGGCGGGCCGTTCAGTCGCCGTAGATGACCAGCGGCAGCGGCCCATGCGGCGGCTCGCTCTTGCCGATCTCGATGATCCTCGGGCCGGAGCTTTCCTCGGTCGCCGGCGCGCCACCGGGCGACAGGGTGAGGCTGACGAAGACCGGCGCCGAGACGACGACCGGCGCTGTCGCGACATCCGGCCCGCTCTCGGGCGCGGCGCCGAAAACCGCGCCGCCCAGCCCGACGAAATCGCGGCGATCCCGACGGAAGTCATGGAAGCCGTCGCCGTGGAAGCCATCGTTATGACGCCAGGCGGCATGGTCGAGGCTCGGCGCGTGAGCGACGAAGATTGGCCTCGGCGCGGTTCGCATCATCGGTCCGGCCAAAGCCGGGGCGAGTGGAACGGCGACGAGAGCCGCGACCAGCACAATCTGCTCAATACGCATGACACAACTCCCGCCTCGCGGCTGCCGCGAGGCGAGTTTAAGCCTTTCTTAACCAAGGGGGAAGCGGGGCGCGGGCCAGGTCAAGCGCGGCTGAATCCCTTAAGACCGATTTGCCGACCGGCCCGGCAATCCATAGTCTGCCTCCGCCCGGACGCGGGTCGATTTCGGGGCGGGCATGGCCGAGGACGCGGCGAGGGCGGAGCGGCGGGACAGGCCGGCTTCGGCGACTGAAGTCTTCCGCGCTTTTCTGAAGCTCGGCCTGACGTCCTTCGGCGGTCCGATCGCCCATCTCGGCTATTTTCGCGCCGCCTTTGTCGAAAGGCGCGGCTGGCTCTCCGACCGCGCCTTCGCCGATCTGGTCGCCCTGGCGCAATTTCTGCCTGGGCCGGCTTCGAGCCAGGTTGGCTTCGCCATCGGCCTGTCGCGCGCCGGCTGGCGCGGAGGCCTCGCCGCCTGGGGAGGATTCACGCTGCCTTCGGCGGCGCTCATGCTTGCTTTCGCCTTCGGCGCGACTCGGTTTGGCGACATCTGGTGGGGCGCCGGGCTGCTGCACGGTCTGCAACTCGCCGCGGTCGCGGTCGTCGCCCAGGCGGTGCTTGGCATGGCGCGCACGCTCGCGCCCGATCCGCCGCGCGCCGCGATCGCCGTCGCAACATTGGCGCTGCTCAGCGTCATTTCCGGCTCGCTTGTTCAACTCGCCGCGCTTATCGCCGGCGGCCTTCTTGGCCTCGCCTTTTGTGGCGCGGAGATTGCCGCTCCGTCCGACGAATTCGCCTGCGGCGTTTCGCGTCGCGCCGGCCTCGTGGCGTTGGCTGCGTTCTTCGTCCTGCTCGCGCTTTCGCTCCTGCCGTTCGGCCAAGGGCTCGCGCTCGCCGCCGCCTTCTATCGCTCTGGCGCTTTGGTCTTTGGCGGCGGCCATGTCGTGCTGCCGTTGCTGCGCGACGCAGTCGTCGCGCCCGGCTGGGTGTCCGACCGCGACTTTCTATCCGGCTATGGCGCGGCGCAGGCGCTGCCCGGCCCGCTGTTCACGGTCTCGGCCTATCTCGGCGCGACCGCCAACGCCTCCGCAGGAGCGCCGGCCGGGCTGATGGGCGCCCTGGTCGCGCTGGTCGCGATCTTCGCGCCGGGCCTGTTGGCGCTGACCGGCGCGCTGCCCTTCTGGGGCGCTTTGCGCCGCCAGCCGCGCGCCCAGGCGGCGATGCGCGGCGTCAATGCGGCGGTGGTCGGCCTGCTTGGCGCGGCGCTTTACAACCCGCTATGGACGAGCGCGGTGACCGATGAGCGCGATTTCGCGGTGGTCGCCGTCGCCTTCACGCTGCTCGTTGCGTGGCTCTCGCCGCCGCTGCTCGTCGTCCTCTTCGCCGCGCTCGCTGGGATCACCCTTGCGGCGTGAAGCGGATCACTCCGCCTTCTTCAATTCCTTGAGCTTGCCGAACACCGATTCGACGTTGATCTTCTCTTCGGTCGGCTTCTTGGCGGCGGGCGCTGCGCCAAACACCTCAGCCGACGTCGAGGGGACGTGGCGCGCCGTCGTCACTTCCGCCGGCACCAGCGTCTGGGTGCGGTCTTCCTCGACCCGCGGCTTGTCCTTGGCGGCGCGATTGACCTCGAAATCGAGATCGATCTGCGAGCAGAGGCCGAGCGTCACCGGGTCCATCGGCTGCAGATTGGCGGAATTCCAGTGGTTGCGCTCGCGGATCGCCTCAAGCGTGTGCTTGGTCGTGCCGACGAGACGCATGATCTGCGCGTCCTTCAGCTCGCCATGGTTGCGCAGCAGCCAAAGGATCGCATTGGGCCGGTCCTGGCGGCGCGACAAAGGCGTGTAGCGCGCGCCGCGCGGCTTCTTGAATTCGGGCACGCGGACCTTGGCGGTCGCCATCGCCAGGCGATGCTCGGGGTCCGCCTCGGCGGCGGCGATTTCCTCGCGCGACAATTGCCCGGTCGAGATCGGGTCGTAGCCCTTGATGCCGGTGGCGACTTCGCCATCGGCGATGCCTTTGACTTCAAGCGGATGCAATTTGCAGAACTCAGCGATCTGATCGAAGGTCAGCGACGTGTTTTCGACCAGCCATACGGCGGTGGCCTTGGGCATCAACGGCGCTTCGGTCATGACGGTCGGCTCCTTGGGCTGGCGCGCGGCCTCGCCCTCTGCGAGGGGCGAGGCGTCGCCTCAATTCGGCTCTACTCGAGGGGATGGCGTCCTTATAGGCGCCGACCCCGAAAATTGCAATCGAATCGGCGCGCTTTAATCGTCTGCGCTCTGGCGCCCGAGGGCCTCGGCGCCTACCTCTCGGCTGTCGTCTTTTCGTTCAGGGGAAAGCCAATGATCGTCAAGCCTCTTCACTTTATCTCGGCCGCCGCGCTGGCTCTGGCTTTCGCCGCCGCTCCGGGCGGCCAAGCCCAGGCTGCGGGCTGTTTGAAAGGCGCCGTGGTCGGCGGAATCGCCGGTCATTACGCCGGCCATCATGCAGTGGCGGGCGCGATCGGCGGCTGCATCGTCGGCCATCACATGGCGACGGTGAACGCCGAGAAGCAGAAACAACTGCAGAACCAGCCGACGCCGGCGCCGACTCCAGCCCCGACGCCCACCCCGACCCCGACGCACAAGTCGTACTGAGACGGTTCAGGCCTTGTTGTTCAGCGCCCGATCGGCCGTGACGCCGAGCGGGATGTATGGCTAATGACGGCGTCAAACTTGCGCATCGCGGCTTGACGCATCCGCTGGCATGCCAGAAAATTGCGGCTCTAAGCTCCGGCGTTCGCCGATTTGCGGTTGAAGGAAACGCAATGACTCGAAACCTGCTCAGCGCTCCTGGCGCGCTCGTCGTCGCGCTGACATTCGCTTCCGGCGCGGCGGCGCAGACCACCAGTTACGTTCGCATAACGATGGTCACTGGCGCGACGCAGCTGATCGCGCATGTCTCCAACGTCAATCCCGATTGCACTTCGCGCGGCGACACTGAAGTCAGGATCATGACCGAGCCGACTTCAGGCGCGCTCCGAATGGCCAAGCAACTCGGCTATGGCCATTTCACCGGCGACTATGAGCAATGCAGCACCCGCAAGGTCGCCGGGGTGAGCGTCTATTACACGCCGCAAAAGGGCTTCATCGGCTCCGATTCCGTGCAGCTCGATGTTTTCTTTCCCAATGGCGTAGAGCGTATCGAAAATTACGCGATCACGGTCAAATAGAATTCGTTGGGCGGCGGCTTGAGCTGTGGCGTTCGCCGATTTGCGATTGCGGGGAGACGCAATGACACGAAGCCAGCTCAACGGTTACGGCGCGCTCATTCTCGCATTGACGTTCGCCTCCGGCGTTGCAGCGCAGGCCTATGGCAATTACAACAAAACCATGCCCGCCGGCCGCACATTGCAGCTTGGCCATTACGCGAGCGTCAACGGCGACTGTTCGTCAAAGGGGCGGGTCGAGATCAGGGTGACGAGAGAGCCGAGCTCCGGCGTAGTTCGGATCACGCAACGCGCGGGCTACAGCCATTTCAGCGGCGACTATCAACAATGCAGCGCCGATCGGGTGTTCGGCGCAAGCGCCGCCTATACGCCGCAGCGAGACTTCATCGGTTCTGACTCCTTCCAGTTCGACATTATTTATCCGAGCGGTCGGGAGCGCTTCGACAGCTACACGATCACCGTCAAATAGCGCTGTCACGCCTTGTTGTTCAGCGCCCGCTCGGCCGTCACGTCGAGCGGCCAGCGTGGCCGTGCCGCAGCGGTGAGGTCGTCGACGAGGCCAAGACGCAGGCGCTCGATTCCCGCCCAGGCGATCATCGCGCCATTGTCAGTGCACAGCCGGGGCGCCGGGGCGATCAGCGGCAGGCCCGTCTGGGCGCAGAAACGGCCCATCGCCTCGCGGATCGCGCCATTGGCGGCGACGCCGCCGGCGATGACGACGCCCTGCGCGGCGCCGACGCGCTCGCGAAAGAGCCTTAAGCCGACCCGCATGCGGTCCTCGATCACATCGACGATCGCCGCCTGGAACGAGGCGCAGAGATCGGCGACGTCGCGCGGCCGCAGCGGCGCCACGGCTTCGGCGGCGAGCCGCGTCGCCGTCTTGAGGCCGGACAATGAAAAATCGGCGTTGGGCCGCCCGAGCAGCGGACGGGGCAGCGGAAAGCGGGTCGGATCGCCCTCGCGCGCCGCCGCCTCGACCGCCGGGCCGCCCGGATAGGGCAGACCGAGAAGCTTGGCGGTCTTGTCGAAAGCCTCGCCGATCGCGTCGTCCATCGTCGCGCCGAGCCGGAGATAATCGCCGACGCCCTTGACCGCGAGAATCTGCGTGTGGCCGCCCGAGGCGAGCAGCAGCAGATAGGGAAAGGCGAGGCCGCCGGCGATGCGCGGCACCAGCGCATGGGCTTCGAGATGGTTGATTGCCAGAAACGGTTTGCCGGTCGCCAGCGCAATGCCCTTGCCCGACATCAAGCCGACCAGCACGCCGCCGATCAGGCCGGGGCCGGCCGCCGCGGCGATCCCGTCGAGCGCGCTGGCCTTCAGCTTCGCGGCGTCGAGCGCGCGCTTGATCAAACTGTCGATAATCTCGATATGGGCGCGGGCGGCGATTTCCGGCACGACGCCGCCATAGGGCGAATGGGCGGCGATCTGGCTCATCACCTCGTCGGCGAGAATCTCACCCGATCCATTGTCGCGCAGCCGCACCACCGCCGCCGCGGTTTCGTCGCAGGTGGTCTCGATCCCCAAGACGCGCATCTGGCGCTGTCTATACGCTTGGCGCGGGCCTGCACAGGGCCTAATGAGCGGCGAGGACAAAGGCCGCAGCCGAGCGAGGGGCGCCGTGCAGCATAGGATCGCGCTGATGCGGGCGCGCGACGAAGCCGAGACAAGCGCGGCGCAACTCGCGGCGCATGGGCTCATAGCCGTCCTCGCTCCGGCGACGGAGATTCGCTTGCTTGCCAGCGCGCTGCCGGTCGGCTCCTTCGACGCGCTGATCGTCACCAGCCCGCGCGCGATTGCGGCGCTCGCCGTGGGCGATCGGGCGCGGCTCGCCGGCCTGCCGCTTCATGCGGTGGGCGAACGCGCGGCGGGGGCGGCGCGCGCCGCGGGTCTGGCGCCGAGCGGCGAAACGGCCGCCGATTCGGCGGCGCTGGCGGCGCGGCTTGCCGCTTCGTTCGCGCCCGGCGCGCGGCTTCTTTATCTTGCGGGGCGAGAACGCCGGCCGGAGCTTGAAGCGGCGCTCGCCGCCGCCGGTCATCGCATCGTCGCCGTTGCGCTTTACAGCGCCGAGGCGCGCGACGCCTGGAGCCGGGCCGAAGCGGAAGGCGTGGCGGCCTGCGACGCGGCGCTTCACTATTCGCATCGGTCCGCCGCGCTCGCCGTTGCGCTGGCCGAGCGGGCGGGAATCGGTGGGGTGTTTCGCGCCATGCTTCACGTTTGCCTGTCGCAGAGGGTCGCCGAGCCGCTCGCCGCTTTCGGCGCGTCGCGGATCGCCTGTTCCGACGCGCCCAATGAAGCGCGGCTCATCGCGGCGCTGGAGCAGGCTTTCGGCGGCGCCGCCTAGGGGCTGCGCGAACCGGTTCCCAAGCCGCGGCGGCGCGCCTATAAACTGCGATGAAGCGAGATCTAGAGCCCATGGCCGACGACGCGACCGCCAATCCCGAACCGGAAATCAGCGGCCCTTCGCCGGCGCCGCCGCCGCGTCCGCCGCGGCCCGATCCCGGCGTGATCGAAGGCGAGGCGACCGAAATCCGCGATGCGGCGGAAGGTTCTGCTCCTGCGCCCGAACCGGAGGCGCCCGAGGCCGCCTCGCCGGCGCCGGGCTGGAGCTGGCCGCATCTCGACATCGTTCCGCTCGCCGCCATCGCCGCCGCGCTTGGCGCGCTGATCGGCGCGATCCTCGCGCTCGCCGCCGCCTGGCTTCTCGATCCGCGCGCCGCCGCGCTCGATCAGTCGCGCGTCCGCCTATCCGCGCTGGAGCAGGGCGCCCGCGCGCAGGCCGGCGATCTGACGACGCTCGATCATCGGATCGCCGCGCTCGAAGCCGGCGCCAAGGGCGACGCCAAAGCCGATGCGCTCGATGGGCTCGCCGGTCGCGTCGGCGCGCTGGAATCCGCCGACGCCAGCGCAGCCGCCAAATCGGCGCAGGACGAAGCGCGCGCGGCCAGCGCCGCCGCCGCCAAGGCGCTCGATCTCGCAAGTCGCCCGCCGCCTGCGCCCCCTGCCGCGGCGAGTGACGCCGGCGCCGACACAAGCGCGCTCGCGCCGCGCCTCGACGATCTCGATCAACGTCTCGTCAAGCTGGAAGGCGCCTCAACCGCCGCCAAGACGGAAGCCCGCGTCGCGCAAGACAATGCGATGAACGCGGGCGCGACGGATGCGGCCTCGGCCGAGGCGCTGCTGGCGCTGTCGCTCGATCAGCGTTTTTCCGCCGGCGCGCCTTTTGCCGAAGAACTCGCGACGCTCGCCAAGCGCGGCGTCGGCGCCGACAAGCTCGCGCCGTTGCAAGTCTTCGCCGGGGCCGGCGCGCCGACCGCCGCCGCCATTGCCGCGCGATGGAGCGAGACCGAGCCGAAACTCGCCGCCGCGCTGGCGCCGCCGCCGGCGAGCGGCTGGGACCGGCTCTTCGATCACATGCGCGCGCTGGTGCGCGTGCGCCGCGTCGATGGCACCGTAGGCGGCGAAGATTCCGATTCGCAATTGGCGGCTGTCGGCGCGGCGCTGGCGCGCGGCGACGAGGCCGGCGCCCTCGCCGCCTTCGCCAAATTGCCCGACGCGGCGCGCGCCGCCGGCGCCGATTGGGCCAAGGCGGCAGCGGCGCGCGACGCGGCGGCCGAGGCGGCCGCGGGCTTGCGCGCCGAGGCGCTGGGTAAGTTGGCGGCGGAGAAGAATTGAGCGGCAACGCTCGTAAGATGTTTACGCCTGCCGCGTCAGGGAGCCTTTGAATTCCCGGCGGCCAAGCGGAGTGGCCATGGTTCGCCTGTTGCTGTTTCTCGCCTTGCTGGCGCTGGCCGCTTTCGGCCTGAGCTGGCTCGCCGAAAATCCCGGCGACGTCGCGCTGACGGTGGGCGGCGTCGAATATCAAGTCTCGCTGATGGTCGGGCTCGCCGTCATTCTCGGCCTGGCGATTCTCGTCGCGTTCCTATGGGCGACGATCCGCTTCATCTTTCGCCTGCCTTCGCTGGTCTCGCTCGCCGCCCGGGCGCGCCGGCGCGAGAAGGGCTATGCCGCGCTCACGGGCGGCATGGTCGCGGTCGGCTCGGGCGACACGCGCGCCGCGAGCCGCCTCGCCGCCGAAGCGCGCAAACGGCTCGGCGACGAACCGCTGACCAAGCTGCTGCGCGCGCAGGCGGCGCAGCTTTCCGGCGATCGCGCCGCAGCCGCTAAAGCCTTTCGCGACATGCTCGAACATCCGCAGACCCATGCGCTCGGCCTGCGCGGCCTGCATATCGAGGCGCGGCGCGGCGGCGATCATCAGGCGGCGCTCGACTACGCCCAGCGCGCCCATCGCCACGCGGCGCTGCCCTGGGCGGCGCAGGCGGTGCTCGACGATCGCGCGCGCCAGAGCGACTGGGCCGGCGCGTTGCAGATCGTCGATTCCAACGCCGCCGCGCGGCTCATCGACAAGCCGACCGCCGCGCGCTGGCGCGCCGTGCTGAAGACCGCGCTCGCCGAAGCCGCCGCTGAGCGCGACCCCAAGACCGCGCTGACGCTGGCGCAGGACGCGCTGGCCTCGGCGCCCGGCCTCGTTCCGGCCGCTGCGCTGAGCGCGAAATTGTTGGCCGCCAATGGCGATCTGCGTCGCGCCGGCAAGACGATCGAAGCGGCGTGGCGGCGCCTGCCGCATCCCGATCTCGCCGCCGCCTATCTCAGATTGCGACGCGGCGATTCGGCGCTCGATCGCTTGGCGCGCGCCAGGGCGCTCGCCCGTCTCGCGCCATCGGATTCCGAGAGCCAGCTCACCATTGGCCGCGCCGCGCTGGAAGCGCGCGAACTCGACGCGGCGCGTGCGGCGATTGCGTCGCTCATCGACGCGCCGGTGCGACCGACCGCGCGCGTCTGTCTGCTGATGGCCGACATCGAGGCCGCCGCCAATGCCGACGGCGCGGCGCGTGAATGGCTGGCGCGCGCCGCGACCGCGCCGCGCGACAAGGCCTGGATCGCCGACGGGATCGTCAGCGACCGCTGGGCGCCCGCCGCGCCGTCGGGCGCGCTCGACGCCTTTGTGTGGCGCCTGCCCGAGGCGCGATTGAGCGCGCCCGCGGCTTCGCCTTCACCCGTGTCGCCAAGCGTTCCGGCGGAAACGCCGCCACCGCTCGCCCCGCCGGCGCCGCCGCCAAGGCCGGCGCGCCCCGTGCCACCGCCCGAGACGCCGCCCGCGCCCGTTGCAGCCGCGCCGCCGCCACGCGTCATGGCGCCGGCTTCCGTCGTGCAGGCTGCGCCCGCGCCGCAGCCGACGCCGGTCGCGCAGGTTCTCATGGCGCCGACCAGCGCCCCCGACGATCCGGGGCCGGAATCGACTCAGGAGAGCAAGGGCGGATTTCGCCTCTTTGCGCGCGAATGAGCGCTGGCGCGCAAGGCAGCCCGCGTTCTTGCCAAGGCTAGGGGATGCCGGTAAGACGAGCCGTTCGCCGGGCGTTTTCTGCGCTTGGCTTTGCGTTCAGCCGCCTTAGCTCAGCTGGTAGAGCACCTCATTCGTAATGAGGGGGTCGGGGGTTCGAATCCCTCAGGCGGCACCACAACCTCAAGCCAATTGCGTTTGGCGAAATCGGCCTCTCCGTCATAGCGAGCATAAGCGAAGCAATCCAATTCCTGCGACCTTCGCGCCGTGATAGGGATCGACAACGCGCTTCGTCGGACGCGCGCTCAGGCCTTGTTTTCTGACATATATCTGTTATTCTGGATTTATGGATGATTCTGAAATCATTGCCGCTCTGTCGGCGCTCGCCCAGCCGACGCGTCTCGACACGTTCCGGCTGCTCGTTACGCGTGAGCCGCAAGGCGTTCCAGCCGGCGAGCTCGCGCGGCTAATCGATGTGCCGCAAAATACGATGTCGACCCATCTGGCGATTCTGTCGCGCGCAGGTCTGATCCGCAGCGAACGAAATAGCCGTTCGATCATCTACCGCGCCGATCTCGCGCGCTTCCGCGACGTGACGCTGCATCTGGTCAAGGATTGCTGCGGCGGCAGACCTGAAATGTGCGCCCCCTTGATCGCGGAACTGACGCCGTGCTGCCCACCTGCGGCGACTGCTCATGGTTGAGCGCGCTTTCAATGTCCTGTTTCTTTGCACGGGCAACAGCGCGCGCTCGATCATCGCCGAAGCGATCCTGCGCAAGGATGGCGCGGGACGCTTCAACGCTTTTTCGGCGGGAAGCCACCCCAAGGGCGCGGTCAATCCGATTGCGCTTCGGTTTCTCGCCAGCACCGATTATCAAACTGACGGCCTGCGCTCGAAAAGCTGGGACGAATTTGCCGGCCTCGGCGCGCCCGAAATGGATTTTGTTTTCACCGTCTGCGACAGCGCCGCTGGCGAGGTTTGTCCGGTTTGGCCTGGACAGCCGATCACCGCGCATTGGGGTATCGAAGACCCCGCTGCAGTCGAGGGAACCGAGATCGAAAAGCTGGCGGCTTTCGTCCTCGCCGGACGCTATCTCAAGAACCGGATTTCCGCCTTCGTCGATTTGCCGCTCAACAGTCTCGATAAAATGTCGATCAAAGCGCAAGTGCTAGAGATCGGTCACATGCCGGGCGCATCACTGGTTCGCCCGGAGATCGCATGATGGACGCGATCATCTACCACAATCCCGCCTGCGAAACTTCGCGCAACGTGCTGGCGATGATCCGCAATTCAGGTGTCGAACCGCATATCGTCGAATATCTGAAATGTCCGCCTACCCGCTTGCTATTGACGCAATTGCTCGACCGCGCCGGTCTCTCCGTGCGGGATATCTTGCGGGAAAAAGGCGCGCCGTTCGACGAACTTGGTCTCGGCGATCCCTCGATTTCCGACGAAGCCTTGCTTGACGCGATCGGCGCGCATCCCATCCTGATGAACCGGCCGCTTGTGGTAACGCCCAAAGGCGTGCGCCTTTGCCGTCCCTCCGAAATGGTTCTCGATTTGCTGCCGCCGCAACGCGGAGAATTCAGCAAGGAAGACGGCGAACGGGTCGTCGATGAGCACGGTCGCCGCGTGGCGACGGCGTGAGCTTTTCGCTGACTCGACGCGTCGCCGCGGAATGCCTCGGGACCGGGTTGCTGGTCGCAACGGTCGTCGGCTCCGGCATCATGGGCGAGAGGCTGGCCGGCGGAAACGTCGCCCTCGCTCTGCTCGGCAACACGCTGCCAACTGGCGCAATCCTCGTCGTTCTGATTCTTGCGCTGGGGCCGATCTCCGGCGCGCATTTCAATCCGGCCGTATCGTTGGTGATGGGTCTGCGCGAGGAACATCCGTGGCGGGAATTCCTGCCCTACGCGGCCGCGCAGATTGTCGGCGGTTGCCTCGGCACTCTGGTCGCGCATGGCATGTTCGAACTGCCGCTGTTTGAACTCGCGATCAAGGCGCGCACGGGACCGGCGCAATGGTTTGCGGAATATGTCGCCACCTTCGGCCTGATCGTCACCATTCTTGCCGTATCGCGTTTCAGAGCGGAGGCAATCCCGGTTGCTGTCGGGCTCTATATCACGGCCGCTTATTGGTTC
>SSMV01000091.1 GCA_004799435.1 Bradyrhizobium sp. | reverse complement strand
TTTTGGAAATGAAAAACTGACGTAAATCGGAAAGAGCTGTCTGCCGCGTTTTTTCGTTGCGAATTGAGAACGTCGTCAAACAGTGGACGGCCATGAGCAGCGATCTCCCCGCACCCCGCGGGCCACTCGAACACAGCCATACGCGCGAGAGCATTCACGCGCGTCTGGCTCAACGTCCGCAGGCCAATTATCTCCGTGATTGGATCTACGGCGGCATCGACGGAACGATCACGACTTTTGCGATCGTCGCCGGCGTGGTGGGCGCCGATCTACCCGGCAGCGTCGTATTGGTGCTCGGTCTCGCCAATCTCGTCGCCGACGGATTTGCGATGGGCGCTGGCAATTACAGCGGCACCAAGGCCGAGGTCGACGACTACCGTCGCCTCGTCGCCGTCGAACGCAAGCACATCGCCCTGGCGCCGAGCGGCGAACGCGAAGAGATCCGACAGATCTTTGCCCTCAAGGGCTTTGCGGGCGACGATCTCGAACGGATCGTCGACGTCATCACGTCCGACGAAGAGCGCTGGGTCAGGACGATGGCGGTCGAGGAATATGGCCTCTCGCCGGCCGAAAAGTCGCCGATTTGGGCCGCGCTCAGCACCTCCGGCGCTTTCGTCGTGTGCGGCCTCGCGCCGCTCGTCAGCTATCTTCTCGCTTATAGTTTCGCGTGCTGCATCGTCGCGACGGGCCTCGTGTTCTTCGCAATCGGCGCCGTCAAGAGCCGCTGGTCGCTAGCGAGCTTGCCGCGATCAGGTTTGGAAACGCTCGCGATCGGCATGAGCGCGGCCGGCATTTCGTTCCTCATCGGTTACGCTATGCAGTCGCTCGCGCATCTGCCGATGTGACGACGGTATTCGCTCTTGTGGCTTTTTGCGGTTAAAGTATGAATGGAGGCGAGGCTGAACGCCGATCGGCGTGCTAACGGCTGAAGATCGTATGAATCACTGGGGTCAGTCGGCTGCCTTCGTCCGACGGCCAGTAGGAGAAACGCATGACCGATCTGAAAACCACCACGCTCAGCCGCCGCACGATGTTGCTGGCCGCCGCCAGCGCCGCGCCGCTCCTGGCGATCAGCGCAGGCCCCGCCCGCGCGGGCGCCTTGCCGCCGACCGCAGTCGCCTATCAGCCCACGCCCAAGGACGGCAAACAATGCGACGGCTGCAACCAGTTCGTCGCGCCGAACGCCTGCAAAGCGGTCAGCGGGGACATTGCACCCACCGGCTGGTGCAAGCTCTGGGTCAAGAAAGCGTAGCGCAGCGCGAAACGTCGAACGGCGCAGTTCCGTCGCGGCGACATTCGCCAATCGTGCGTTCAGGACGATCCATGCCCCAGGGGGGAGCGGGAAATGGAAATGAGCGGTCGTTCGTTCGCACCTGAGCACCGTGCTGCAGGCTTCGCCCGCAGGCTTGCTCGCGGAGCGCATTGGCTCGCAATCGCCTTGATCGGCGCGGTCGCTTTGACATGTGCAAGTCAGCCGGCCTCCGCCGTTCCGAGTTTCGCCCGTCAGACCGGCCAGCCCTGCGCGGCCTGTCACACTGCCTTCCCGGAACTGACGCCGTTCGGGCGCCGCTTCAAGCTCAGCGGCTACACGCTGCAGGGCGGCGATCCAAAGATTCCGCCCATCGCGGCGATGCTGATGCCTTCCTTCACGAATACGGAGGCGCCGCTCGATCCGGGCAGCCAACCGCCGGGCACAAAGACCAACAACAACCTCGTGACGCAGCAAGCGACGGCTCTCTACGCCGGCGGAATTTACGGCAATCTTGGCGGATTCATCCAGGTTTCTGGCAATCCGGTGAGCGGACAGGTCTGGCTCGACGCTTCGGATGTGCGCTACGCCGATAGTTTCAAACTGTTCGGCAAGGACGCGTTTTGGGGCATCGACGTCAACAATACGCCAACCGTCCAGGACGCCTGGAACACGACGCCTGCCTTCGGCTTCCCGGAGATCGCCACGATATTTTCGGCCTTCTCGCCGCCGCTCACTCATGTCGAAAGCGGCTGGGGCCAGCAGGTCGCGGGCGCTGGCGCCTATGTGTTCTGGAACGACATGCTTTACGCCGAGCTGACCGCCTATAGCGGCATCTCGAAGACAGGCCTCGAAGCGCTCGGCGAAGAGCCCGGCCCGACGCCTGATCTGCTCAATGGCGTCGCGCCTTATTGGCGTCTCGCAATGGAGCCGCATTGGGGCGACCATTATCTGATGATCGGCACGTTCGGCATGTATGGACAGGTCATCCCCGCCGAGACATTCGGCTTCGGCTTTGACGACTACACCGACGTCGGATTCGATTCCCAGTATCAATACGACGGCGACAAGTTCAGCGTGACCGCTAAGCTCACCGACATCATGGAGTTTCAACGGCTCAATTCGAGCTTCGCTCAAGGCAATTCGTCGAACCTGAACGACCGACTGAATAGCTTCAAGGCGAACGCGTCCTTCGTCTGGGACCATACTTACAGCCTGTCGGCCGGCTATTTCAGCGTTGCGGGAACCTCCGACGCCGGCCTCTATTCCGCAAACAGCCTCACAAACAGTCCCGACGGCGACGGCCTCATTTTCGACGTCGCCTATCTGCCTTTCAGCCACGGCAGTCCGTCGCCCTACTCGACCTACAACGCCCGCATCGGCGTTCAGTACACGCAATATCTCAAGCTCTACGGCGGCACGACCAATTTTGACGGCAGCGGTATTGGCGGCACGCACAACGCCTCGGGCAACAACACGTTGTTCCTCTACGCCTGGCTCGCGTTCTGACGCTCGTTTCAGGCGCCGCCTCACGCCCGTGGCGGCCGTCGA
>SSMV01000090.1 GCA_004799435.1 Bradyrhizobium sp. | reverse complement strand
GACCTCGTTCCATAAGGGCGCGCGCTCCTGGGCGCGTATTCTCGCCGCTCTCGCCGCGTGACCCCGAACGGCCCAAGGCTTGACGGCCCAAGCGTCGGCTGCGGCGCGGCGATCCTGCGCGACGGCAAGCTGCTGCTGGTCAAGCGGCTGAAACCGCCGGAGGCCGGCGCCTGGAGCCTGGTCGGGGGAAAGGTCGATTTCCTCGAGCCGATCGAGACCGCCATTCTGCGCGAGGCGCGCGAGGAGATCGGCGTCGAGATCGCGCTCGCCGGTCTGCTTTGCGTCGTCGAGACCATCGGCGTCGACGGCCAGCACTGGGTGTCGCTGGTTCATCGCGCCCGTCTCGTCGCCGGCGAACCGAGCAATTGCGAGCCCCACAAGCATGCAGAGCTCGGCTGGTTCGCGCTCGACGCGCCGCCGGAGCCGCTGTCGGCGGCGGCGCGCCAGGCTTTGGCGGCGCTTGCCGCCGGCTGAAGCGGCCTGCTCTTAACCGCCTTGGGGCGAGGAAACCCTTGCGCGGCGCGGCGCGCGTCTGGATAGTGGGTCGCGTGGCGCCTATTTTGCCCGTATCGCCCTGTCCCCGAGGCCCATTGAACCTGCGCGAGGCCCGACCCGATCAATGATGCGGCAGTATGAACTGGTCGAACGCGTCCGCCGCTACAATCCGAGCGCCAACGAAGACTTGCTCAATCGCGCTTATGTCTTCGCGATGAAGGCGCACGGCGCGCAGAAGCGCGCCTCCGGCGACCCGTTCTTCTCTCATCCGCTCGAAGTCGCGGCGATCCTGACCGATCTGAAACTCGACGACGCGACGATCGTCGCCGCGGTGCTGCATGACACGATCGAAGACACCAACGCCACGCGGGAAGAGATCGACGCCGTCTTCGGTCCGGAGATCGGCGGTCTGGTCGACGGCCTGACCAAACTCAACCGGCTCGATTTCGCCACCAAACATGCCCAGCAGGCGGAGAATTTCCGCAAGCTGCTGCTCGCCATCGCCGACGACGCGCGCGTGTTGCTGATCAAGCTCGCCGACCGCCTGCATAATATGCGCACGCTGAACTTCATGCCCGAAGCCAAGCGCGGGCGCATCGCGCAAGATACGCTCGACATCTACGCGCCGCTCGCTGGCCGCATGGGCATGCAGGGCCTGCGCAGCGAGCTCGAGGATCTCGCCTTCCGCTATCTGATGCCGGACGCCTGCGGGCTGATCATGACCCGGCTCGAAGAGCTCAAGAGCAAGAATGGCGCGCTGATCGCCCGCATCGCCGCCGAACTCACCGATCAGTTCGCGCGACGCGGCATCAAGGTCGAGGTCAAGGGTCGCGAAAAACTGCCCTATTCGATCTGGCGCAAGATGGAGCGCAACTCGATCTCCTTCGAGCAGCTCTCCGACATCTATGGCTTCCGCATTCTGGTGAGCGCCGTCGCCGATTGCTACGCCGCCGTCGGCGTCGCTCACACCACCTGGCCCGCCGTGCCCGGCCGCTTCAAGGACTATATTTCGACGCCGAAGCAGAACGATTATCGCTCGATCCACACCACCGTCATCGGTCCCGGCAGCCAGCGCGTCGAGCTGCAGATCCGCACATACGACATGCATGAGATCGCCGAATACGGCATCGCCGCTCATGCGCTCTACAAGGACAGCGCCGGCCATGTCGAACCGATCGACGCGGGCGAGAGCCGCGCCTATCGCGGATTGAGACAGACGATCGAAGCGCTGGCGAGCGACGACTCGGAAAAATTCCTCGAGCACACCAAGCTCGAATTGTTCCAGGACCAGGTGTTCTGCTTCACCCCCAAGGGACGGCTGATCGCGCTGCCGCGCGGCGCCACGGCGATCGACTTCGCCTATGCCGTCCATACCGACGTTGGCAATTCGGCGGTCGGGGCCAAGATCAACGGTCGCATCGCGCCGCTGATTTCGACGCTGCGCAATGGCGATGAAGTCACGATCGTGCGCTCCGACAGCCGCACGCCGCCCGCCGCCTGGGACAGCGTGGTGGTCACCGGCCGCGCGCGGGCCGCGATCCGCCGCGCCACCCGCGAAGCCGCCAAGACGCAATATGGCGGCCTTGGCCGGCAGATCGTCGAGCGCGCCTTTTCGCGCGCCGGAAAAAAATTCTCGGAGGCCAAACTCAGAGCGGCGCTGTCACGTCTGGCGCGCGCCTCGATCGACGACGTCTTCATCAGCGTCGGGCGCGGCGAACTCTTCTCGGCCGATGTGGTGAGAGCGATCTATCCCGACTTCCAGGAAGATCGCAAAGCCGGACCGGCTCTGGCGCCGGGCGAAGCCGGCTGGTTCGGCCTCGCCAAAGCGGCCAATCTCGTCTTCCGCGTGCCGGGCAAAGAAGAGAACGGCGATCCCCTGCCGTTGCGCGGCGTCGACTGGGATACGCCGGTGCGCTTCGCGCCGCGCGGCGGCGCGGTGCCGGGCGAGCGCATCGTCGGCATTCGCACGCCCAAAGACGGCATCACCATCTATCCGATTCATTCCCCCGCTCTGGTCGAGTTCGACGACAAGCCGGAACAATGGCTCGACGTGCGCTGGGATCTCGACACCGCCACCAAGGCGCATTACCCGACGCAGATCCAGGTGACAACGCTCAACGAGCCGGGCGCGCTTGGCGTCATTTCGACGACCATCGGCGAGACGGGCGCCAATATCGACAATGTCGTCTTCAACCCGACCGGGCCGGACTTCCAGCAGGTGCGCTTCGATCTCCAAGTCTTCGACATCCAGCATCTCAACGCGATCATCGCGCAATTGCGCGACAAGCCGGTGGTGTCGAAGGTCGAGCGGCTGAGCGGGTGACCGATTAAAACGCGCGTTGGCCCAGCGCTAATAGCTGGTTCTCGGCAGCAATTCGGTGACCAGATTGTATTTCTGCGCTTCCGCCGGCGACAGCCGCCAGTCCGGCTTGCGCATGACATTGAGGTTCGCCGGCCAATCGGGATCGTCGGGCATGGCGAAATAGGCTTTGCGCAATTCCGGCGACACGCCGTTCGATTCCATCAGGTCGAAGGCCTCGTTGGTGCTCGCCGTCGCCACATCGCGCCAATGCGCCAGGAACTCCTGACAGCCCTTTTTGCGCGGTTCGAAAACGCTGCCCGAATCGAGATCGACGAAACAGAGGCCCTCGAAACTGGTGAGATAGCCGACGCCGAGTCGCGCGCCGTGCACGCCGATCCAGGAATCCTGGGATGCCGCGCGCTGGCGACCAGCGGCGTAGATATAGACGCAAGCGCTTGCGCAAGAATGGCCGGACGCGAGAACGGTGACCTTGCCAAGTTCCTTGACCTTGCGCGCGATCTCCAGCGCCCACTCGCTGTTGCCGCCAAGCGAGTTTAATTCGATGAATTTCAGCGGCGCGATCCTGGCCGCCTCATATTGCAGATAGTCATAGATATGGGAGTCGATCCTGCCCTCGATGATCAGCGCGTCGCCTTCGATATGAGGCGACAGGAGTCGCTCCGGCCGATCCGCTTCGCCAAAGGACGACTGCATCCTGGCGTCGCCCGGCGCGACGCCGTCCCCGCCAGCCTTGGCGGCGGTCAAGGATAGAGCCGCCAGGCAGAAGGCGGCGAGGCGTCTGCCTGCGCGACTTCGCATGCGTCGTCCTCCCAAGAATCATTATCGTGGCGCCGCCGGCTTGCGCTGCGCTGACCAAGAGAAAACGGTGGGCGCGACCCTTGGGTTCCGTAGGCGGCGCTGAGGCGGCGACCCGAGGCGATGGACGCCGGCGCCTGCGCCCGCTAGACAGCCGCTGCGCCGTGATTTCATCGGGGAAGCGCACGTCATGCCGCTCTGTTTCGCCTACGGCTCGAATATGGATGTCGCGGCCATGGCCGCGCGCTGTCCCCGCTCGAAGCCGCTCGGCCTGGCCCGCCTGCCGCGCCATCGCCTGGCGGTCATGCGCGAGGGCTGGCTGACCGCGACGCGCGATCAACGCGGCGAGGTTCATGGCGTCCTGTGGGAGGTGGCGCTCTCCGACATGCGGGCGCTCGATCGCTATGAAGGCCTGCTCGACGGTCTCTATGCGAAGCTGTCGCAGCCGGTGATCGCCCAAGGGGGCCCGCGGCGGGCGCTGATCTATTTTGGCGCCAATAGCGGACCCGGCGTTGCGCAGGCCGCCTATATCGCGGCGGTGCTCCAGGCGGCGCGCGGTTGGCCCCTGCCCGAGACGGCGATCGCGCGCCTCGAAACATTCGCCGCACTGGCGGGCGTCGCCGAGCCGACACGCGACAGCGCCCCGCCGCGGGTCAAGCCGCTCTTCGCCACGCCGCTTGAGCGCAAGTGAAGACGGGCTCGGCGCTCGAAATTGGTGATTTGGTTACGCAATCGAACAAATTTCCGCCGCCGGGGCTGGGCAAGCGCGGCGGTTAACCACGGCTGCGCGTGTGGCTTAACCAGTTCTTTGCTCGCCGCGGGCAGCCTCATGCACGGAATTGTCCAAAATCTGCGCCTGCGACGGCGAACATGCTGAAGAACGCTCTCATCTTTGCCATTGCCGCTCTGACGCTGGCTTTCGCCGCGCCGTCCTATTTCGGCGTGACGACGCGGCCCGCGATCGCCGATGCGCCAGCCGCCGCCGCGCCTGCTGGGACCGCCCCGGGCGCCGCAGACCAGAGCGTCGCCGCGGCTCCGTCCGACGAATTTCGCGAGGCGACCATCCCGGCCGACGGCGGTGGACAATATCGCACTAAGGTCCTGATCGAGGGTCAGGACGTCGACGTGATGATCGACACCGGCGCGACCGTGGTGGCCTTGACCGCCGAGACGGCCGCGCGCCTCGGCGTCGCAACCCAGACCAACGAACCGCGCTGGCGGATGAGCACCGCCAATGGCGTCGTCTTCGCGACCCCCGTCATGCTCAAAACGGTGAGTCTCGGCGAGATCTATATGTCCGACGTTCAGGCGGTCGTGATGCCGCCGGGCGCCTCGAACGCCAATCTGCTCGGCGCGAGCTTTCTCAAGCGCCTTGCCAGCCTTGAACAGCGCGACGGCGCGCTGGTCCTGCGCCAGTAGGTCCCACGCCGCTTGTTCCAAGCCCTTTTGCCGACCGCCGCGATCGGCTAGGCAGGACCGCACACGCGCAGCCGAGAGAATCCTTGTTCCCCAAACCGCAGCCCCAGCTCGTCCCCAACACCTACGCCTATGAAGCGAGGCCGATGGTCAAGCCGACCGGCTTTCGCGAATATGACGCGCGCTGGCTCTATGAGCGCGAAATCAATCTGATGGGCGTCCAGGCGCTGGGGCTCGGACTGGCCACGCTGCTCGACGAGCTCGGCGTGCGCAAGGAGATCGTGGTCGGCCATGATTTTCGCGCCTATTCCAGCGCGATCAAGAGCGCGCTGATCGTCGGCCTGATGGCGGGCGGCGCCAAGGTGCGCGACATCGGCCTCGCCGTGACGCCAATGGCCTATTTCGCGCAATTCGCGCTCGATTGCCCGGCGGTCGCTATGGTCACCGCGTCTCACAACGACAATGGCTGGACCGGGGTCAAGATGGGCGCGGCCAAGCCCGTGACCTTCGGGCCGGAGGAAATGGCGCGGCTGCGCGACATCGTCATCGGCGGCGCGTCGAAAGCGCAACCCGGCGGCGCTTACGAATTCGTCGAGGATTTTCCCGCCCGCTATATCGCCGATTTGACGACGCGTCCGCATTGGACGCGCAGGCTCAAAGTCGTCGCCGCCTGCGGCAATGGCACCGCCGGCGCCTTCGCCCCGCAATTGCTTGCTTCGCTCGGCGCCGAAATTATTCCGCTCGATTGCGAGCTCGATTTCAATTTCCCGCGTTACAATCCCAATCCCGAGGATCTTCACATGCTGCACGCCATGGCGGCGGCGGTGAAGGAAAATCGCGCCGATGTCGCGCTAGGCTTCGACGGCGACGGCGATCGCTGCGGCGTGGTCGACAACGAGGGCAATGAGATTTTCGCCGACAAGATCGGCGTCATGCTGGCGCGCGATCTCGCCAAGCTGCATCCCAACCCGACTTTCGTCGTCGACGTCAAATCGACCGGTCTGTTCGCCAGCGATCCCGAACTCCTGAGGCTCGGCGTCAAGGTCGACTATTGGAAGACCGGCCATTCGCATATCAAGCGACGCGTGCGCGATCTCAAGGCGCTGGCCGGGTTCGAGAAGTCGGGCCATTTCTTCTTCAACGCGCCGGTCGGGCGCGGTTATGACGACGGCTTCGTCACGGCGATCGCCGTGCTCGACATGCTCGATCGCAATCCCGGCAAGTCGATGGCCGATCTCTACCGCGACATCCCGAAAACCTGGGGTTCGCCGACCATGTCGCCCCATTGCGCCGACGAGATCAAATACGCTGTCGCCGAGCGGGTCGTCGCCCGTTTCAAGGCGATGCAGGCGGCGGACAGTTCGGTCGCCGGCGAAAAAATCCGCGATCTCGTCACCGTCAATGGCGTCCGCGTCACGCTGGCGGACGGCACCTGGGGGCTGGTGCGCGCCTCATCGAACAAGCCGGAACTGGTGGTGGTGGTCGAGAGCCCGGTTTCGGAAGCGCGCATGCGCGCGATGTTCGCCGCGGTTGACGGCGTGCTGCGCGAGAATCCGGAAGTCGGCGCCTATAATCAGACGATCTGAGACGGTCGATCTTAAACGAGATTTTCTCAGGCGAGACGACGCCAGCGCTCGTCCTTTCCGCGCCGACGGCTCCGGACGTCCTCCAGCAGCGAGGCATTTTCCTGCGCCGAGCGCCAGGACACCTGATTGCGCCCCGCCCGTTTGGCTGCATAGAGCGCCTCGTCGGCGCGCTGCAGCGCTGAAGCGACGTTGTCGCCGGCGACCAGCGGTGTAACGCCGATGCTGGCGGTGACGGCGATCTCCGCACTTGAGGTTTCAACGCGTAGCGCCTCAATCGCCGCCCGCGCGCTTTCGGCCGCGCACCGCGCCATCTCCTCGTCGGCCGCGACGATGAGGGCCACGAATTCCTCGCCGCCCAATCGGCCGACCCAGTCCATATCGGCGCGCAGGGATCGCGCCAGAGCCTGCGCCGCCTCGTGCAAGGCCTGATCGCCGGCGCGATGGCCATGGAGATCGTTGACGCGCTTGAAATGATCGAGATCGACGATCAGCAATGCGTACGGCGTCTCTCCCGCATCGGCGCCGGCGATCGCATCTTCGGCGGCGACGACGAAGGCGCGCCGATTGGGAAGGCCGGTGAGATCGTCGGTCATTGCGAGACGCTCGATCCAGAGCTTGCCCTTGACGATGCGGCGTATCGAGTCGACGACGCCATAGGACAGCGCAAAAGCGATGACGGCCGCCACTTCGGCAGCGACCCACAAGGAGGCGATATTGCCGTTTGTCCCGAGCGTGGCGGTCGCCAGGGCGGTCAGGACCACCGACAGCACGACCGACACAGCGGTAATGACCAGCGACGCAAGCACAACGTCACGGCGGCTCCTGACATGAGCCAGTTTTCCAAACATCTGGAAGCTCCAGCCGCTCAGCATGGCGGCCTCGCAAGCTTACGCAGCGAGCGTAAACGACTCCTTCCGTGAATCGCAGACTCATTGTGGCGATGCTGTGGACAAGCGCGCCGATCGAGACTTCGCGCGAAACGCGCAATCAGGGCAAAGGCGGCGAAGGTTCTGCCAATTGTGGCCGCAGGCCGAGCGAATCCCGTCGCACATAGAGATCGATCGGCCAGTCGACGGCGCGGCTTGAGGTTGCGAACGTGTAATCGGCAAGCGCGGCGGCGATCGCCGGCTCGCCCAGCGCCCAATCGTGGAAGCGCGGATTGACGGTGTTGATCAGAACGCCATCGGGCCGATTGCGACGAATATCCTCGGCGACCATTTCGGCGTCGCGTGCGATAATCGGCTGAAGGCGCGCCGCCAGCGCCTGATCGCTGGGATGCTCGTCGATCAGGTGGCGCCCGCCAGACGCGAGCAGCAGACCCTGCGACCGCTGAACCCATAGGCCATCCACTTGCCGCACCAGCGGAAAACCGATCCCCAGTCCTTCGGCGATCGCCGCCAGTCGCGGATGAGGTCCCAGACTGGCGACGGCGCGAACGAACTCGGCGTCTGGCGCAGTCGGCGGCGCGCAATAGAAAACCCACAGCGCGCCGGTCATTGTCGCGGCGGCCAATTCGGCCAGGCGCCATTCCCGCTCGGCGGGAGCAAGCCTGGCGCCGCCCGCGACGAGAAACGCGACCGCTCCGACAAACGAGACGGCGACGGCGCAGACGAACGGAGAAAACGGCATGAGGCTCGCGGCGAGCGCCGCAACAAGCCCGCCGGCAAGCGCGAAAATCCGGCCGCGAGGCGCAGCGCCACGCCGATCGAGCGCCACGCCGAAGGCTAAGCCCATCAGCGCCAGCGCCGGATAGGCCTGATAAAGCCAGCCCTTGCCCTGAATGAAATAGACCATCAGCGCGGCAAACGACGCCATCGCCGGCACGGCGATCGATGGCCGCCAAAAGGCCCGACCGGCGACCAGCGCCAGAGCGGTCGTCAACGCCGCCCAGCCGACGACGGCGACATTGGCGACAAGACTGATCGCCGTCTCGCGGACCGGCAGATAGGCGGCGATCACGGCCGGCAGCACGTCGCGGCCGTAGACGGGAAAGCGCCACGCAATGAGGCCGGCGTAGAGCGCCAAGGCGCAGGCGGCGATCCAATATTCCGCGGCGCTCAGCAGTGCCGCGAGGCCGCGGCGGCTGGCGACATAGAGAGCCGGCGCCGCGACGATAAGGCCATAGGGCGGTTTGACGGCGATCAGCGCCGCCATCGCGAGGCCGGCGACGCAGGCCCAGCCAAAGCCGAGCGGCGCGCCGGCGGCGCGCGCGGCCGCCGCCGCGAGCGGCGGCAAAGCCAGCAAGGCGATGAAAAAATCGCGCTCGTCGAAGGCGCGACCCGGGAGCAGCGTCAGCGCGAGGATCGCTGCGCCCACCGAAGCCGGCCCAAACTCGCCGAGCAGACCGCCCCTTCGCAGGATCGCGGCGGCGAGGGCGACGCATCCGCCGCAGGCGGCGAAGCCCCAGGCGGCGACGACAAATTCCGCATGCAGGCCAAGTCCGCGGGCGAGCGCGACGGGCGGCAGATAGAGAAGGATCGCGGCGGGCGGATTGGTCTCGACAAAGTCGACATAGGGAACTGCGCCATCGAGCCATTTTTCGGCGATGACGATCATCCAGGAAACATCGCCGATCGCGCCCATGCGGACCTGGGCGACGATCGCTGCGACCAGCCCGGCGACAGCCAGGGCGAAGGGGAAAGCGCGGCCGGCGACGACGAGAGCCGCCGCGAGGCGGCCGGAGGCTCGTCGATCAGGGGAGGACGCGAGTACGAGCGAACGGGTTGAACGCATGACGAACCGACGCGAAGGCGCGAGGTCAGCCTTAACCGCCGAGGCTTAACATTCCGGCAACCGGGCCCCGACTTGGCCACGGCCGCGGGGTCGACGGTCACCGCCGCAGAATGACGACCTGCTGGCCCGACTCCGCCAGATCGAGCGAAAATCCCTGTAAGATGAGGCTTCTGACCATCGCGTCGGTCGCCGCCTCGCCCATTCGCCCGTAGTGCGTCTCCATGACGATGAGCCGGATTACGGCGAGATCGGCGCCGTCGAAAAGCGCGACCTCGCCCCCCTCAATGTCGCAAATGATGACATTGGCGTCATGGCGGCGAAGCTCGTCTTCCAGACAGCGCGTCGGCGTCTCGATCGTCGCGACGACCTCGTCGCCGTAGGCCCCCATCGTGAGCGACGAGCCCCAGAAGTCGCGCGCGACATGAAAGCGCGCCGACACTCCCGGCTGGAAGCGCGATCGATTGGCGAGCACGCCAAGCTCGGCGCGAATCCGTCCGAAGCCGTTGCGCGCAAAATTGTCACGCGCCGCCGCGACCATCGCCGGATCGGCGTCGAATGTCGCGACGCGGTCTTCGCCCACCACCGAAGCGGCGGTCATCGCCATGACGCCCACCGCCGTCCCCAATTCAAGCACGCGATCGGTCGGCCGCAATTGCCGTAGGACCGCGTTCCGTTCGCGCGCTTCGTAGTCGCCGCCGTTGAGACTTTCGCGAGCGGCCCTCCCGTAGGCGTCGTCGACGAAAATATTGAAGCCGGCGATCTTGACGACATGGCCGCTCTTGCCCGCCGGCGGCGCGCGGCGGCGTTTCGCCAGTTGCGCGTCCTCCGCAAGCAATTCGCCAGCGCGTTTGGCGTCGCTGCGCTCCCCGAAGACCTCGCATTGCGAAATATGGAGAAACTCGACGCCATCGAGGCGCAGGCGCAGCCATCGCGCCGGCCTGGCATCGACAATCGCGGCGTCATAGACGTGGAATTCGGCGCCGTCGCTTTTGCGGTGAAGCTCGCGCCAGATTTCCCCGTCCAACGACCCCAGCAGGCTGAACCGTTTCAATCGCTGCTCGACGCCGCGCCGATTGCGAACACGCACATGGTGGAGATCATAGGCGCCGTCGAACTCGACCTGCCACCAGGGCCAGGGTTCCCATCCGGTGTGACAAAAACGGTCAGGGTCGGCCGTCGCGCCGTTAACGATCGCCGCTTCGCGCTCCGGCTCAGGGAAGGTCGACCAGTCGCAAACCGAGCTTTGCGTCGCGGGGCGGCCCCGCGCAATGTCGATCCTTGGGCTCATGCCGAAAGAAAGGCGCTCCCTCGCCGGGACAGGAGGCGCCCGGGGCGGCGCACCCTATATCTTCCGACCGCGGCCAAGTCCACGCGGGCGGGCCTTCCCTTTCCCGGCCAATTCGTGTATTGCGCCGCACAAATTGGAAGCGCGGCCTTACGAGTCACGCGTTTCGTCGCACTCCCGTCATATCGGCCAATGAGGGAAGGCCCGGCTCCCGGCGGGCTCTATCCGTTCATGTCGGCTCGCCATTCGGAAATTTCATGAAGCTGAGAAACATCGCCATCATCGCCCACGTCGACCACGGCAAGACCACGCTGGTCGACCGGCTGCTGCAGCAATCGGGCGCCTTCCGCGAGAACCAGCGCGTCGCCGAGCGCGTGATGGACTCGAACGATCTCGAGCGCGAACGCGGCATCACCATTCTCGCCAAGGCGACCTCGGTGGTGTGGAAGGACGTGCGCGTCAATATCGTCGACACGCCCGGCCACGCCGATTTCGGCGGCGAGGTCGAGCGCATCCTGTCGATGGTCGACGGGGCCATCGTGCTGGTCGACGCCGCCGAGGGGCCGATGCCGCAGACCAAATTCGTGGTCGGCAAGGCGCTGAAGATCGGGCTCAAGCCGATCGTCTGCGTCAACAAGGTCGATAAATCGGACGCGCGCCCGAGCGAAGTGGTCAATGAATGTTTCGATCTCTTCGCCGCGCTCGACGCGACCGACGAGCAGCTCGATTTCCCGATCATCTATGGCTCGGCCAAACAGGGCTGGATGGCGGACTCGCCCGATGGCCCCAAGGACGGCATGGCGCCGCTGTTCGATCTCGTGCTCAAACATGTCGAACCGCCCAGGGTCGGCGCCGGCGGCTTCCGCATGCTCGGCACGCTTCTGGAGGCCAATCCCTATCTCGGCCGCATCGTCACCGGCCGGGTCTTCTCCGGTTCGATCAGAACAAACGCGCCCGTGAAAGTGCTTGGCCATGACGGCGTCTTCGTCGAACAGGGGCGCATTTCGAAAATCCTCGCCTTCCGCGGCATCGAGCGCACGCCGATCGACGAGGCGATCGCCGGCGACATTGTCGCGATCGCGGGCTTAGAAAAATTCAACGTCGCCGACACGCTCTGCGCGCCCGAGGAAGTCGAGCCGCTGCACGCGCAGCCGATCGACCCGCCCACCCTGTCGATGACCTTCTCGGTCAACGACAGCCCGCTCGCCGGCACCGAAGGCGACAAGGTGACGAGCCGCGTGATCCGCGACCGCCTCTTCAAGGAAGCCGAGGGCAATGTCGCGCTGCGCGTCGAGGCGGCGCCCAATTCCGACTCCTATGTCGTTTCCGGGCGCGGCGAATTGCAGCTCGCCATTCTGATCGAGACGATGCGGCGCGAGGGCTTCGAACTGGGCGTGTCGCGCCCCAAGGTGCTGTTTCGCCGCAATGAAGTGGGCGAGTCGCTCGAGCCGATCGAGGAAGTCGTCATCGACGTCGATCAGGAACATTCCGGCGTCGTCGTGCAGAAGATGAGCGAGCGCAAGGGCGAGATGATCGAGATGCGCCCCTCGGGCGGCGATCGCCTGCGGCTCGTCTTCCTCGCGCCGACCCGCGGCCTGATCGGCTATCTCGGCGAATTGCTGACCGACACGCGCGGCACCGCGATCATGAACCGGCTGTTCCACAATTGGGGCGAATGGAAGGGTGAGATCCCCGGCCGCCGCAACGGCGTGTTGATCTCCAACGATGCCGGCGAAGCGGTCGCCTATGCGATGTGGAACCTCGAAGATCGCGGGCCGATGATGATCGAGCCGGGCTGGAAGGTCTATCAGGGCATGATCGTCGGCCAGCACACGCGCGACAATGATCTCGAAGTCAATGTGCTCAAGGGCAAGAAGCTCACCAACATCCGCACCCATTCCAAGGACGAGGCGGTGCGCCTGACGCCGCCGATCCAGATGACGCTGGAAAAGGCGCTCGCCTATATCCAGGACGACGAACTGGTCGAGGTGACGCCCAAGTCGATCCGCCTGCGCAAGGGCCTGCTCGACCCCAATGATCGCAAGCGCGCAGAGCGGGCCAAGGTAGCCGAGACGGCGGGGTAACGACCCGCAGGGGCGCCTTTTTCCGCGAAGGCCTTCTTTTCAATGCGTTGTGAGGGCGCTTACTTCCTCTTCGGGGGTCCGCTCAAGGGCGCAGCCCGAGCGTCGCATAGCTCCAGCAGCGCGCTCGGCGAATAATCCGACGCATTTTACCTGTCCCTGTCGAAATCGGGCCGCCTCGTTCGACTCTTCCTATGAGCCCGCAAGAAATCGGCTATGGCTGGCGGGCCGAGCGCAACAAGACGAATGCGCCGACACAGGGAGGGACGCATAATGACGACCGATCTTTGGTATCTCGCGCTGACGGCCGGGCTGACGGCCGCGCTTTGGATCCCCTACATCGCCTGCCAGGTGATGACGAACGGTCCCCTGTCGGGGGAAAACTACGTCAACCCCACGCCGCGTCCCGTCCCGCTATGGGGCCAGCGCGCGCACCGCGCCTATCTCAACGCGGTCGAGAGCTTCGCGCCTTTCGCGGCGCTGGTGATCGTCGCCAATCTCGCCGGCAAAGCCGACGCGATGACCGCCTTCTGGGCGACGAGCTTCTTCTGGCTGCGGCTCGTCCACGCGATCGTCTATTGGCTGGCGATCCCCTTCGTCAGAACGCTGGTCTTCACCCTCGGCTTCGTCGCGGTCGCCGGGATCTTCTGGGAGATCGTCAAATGACGCTGGCGGTTCGCCGCCGGCTTCGGCCCTAGGTGAGCCCCCAGGCGGAATCGATCACCAGATTGGCGCCGTTCATGCTCTGATTGTCGAGCAGGAACAGCGTCGCGGCGACGCAATCGGCGGTCGTCACCAGCCGTCCGCCGGGCGTTTGCGAGATGGTGCGTTCGATGACCGCCGCATTGCCGGACCAGGCCGGCGTATCGGCGACGACCCCGGGATGAATGGCGTTGAAGCGGATCGCCGTCAATTCATAGGCAAGATTGCGCACCATCGTCGTCACCGCGCCATTGATCGCGGTGACGGTGGTCGAGCCGGGATAGGGTCGCTCGCGCGCCTGGCCGCCAAACAGCACCACGGAAGCGTTCGGGGTGAAGCGCGGCAGCAGCGCGTGAATGACTTCGACATAGCCGACCAGCTTGATCGTCACGAGCCGCATCGCCCCGGCGACATCGTAATTCTTGACGCTGTTGCGGTCGCGCTCGATCGCCGGAATCGCCAGATGATCGACCGACCCGACACTGGCCAGTTTCGCGGCGATTGTCTGGGGCTCGGCGAGATCGAAGGCGAGACCGATCGTATCGCCGCCGATCTGGCGCGCGGCGGCCTCGGCGCGGGTCGCGTCGCGGCTGGTTACGACGACCCGCTCGCCGCGCGCCGCCAGCGCCTTGGCCAGCGCCAAGCCGATGCCGCTCGATCCGCCGACGATCACGCTTGATTTCCGCTCGCTCATAGCTCGTCTCCTGATGTGGCGACGATCTCGACCCGCGCGCCTCGCCCCGTCAAGACCGGCTTCGCCGGCGCCAAGGCTTGGGTTAGGCTCGTCGACATGGAAACGCCCCTCCCCCCGGCCGCCGTCGGCGACTATGCGCATGGCGGCGACCGCGTCGCCGCGGCGCTCGTCGCGCACGGCGTCCGCTTCCTCTTCACCCTTTGCGGCGGCCATATCTCGCCGATCCTCGTCGCCGCCAAAGCCCGCGGCATCCGCGTCGTTGATGTGCGCGACGAAGCGACCGCCGTTTTCGCCGCCGACGCGATCGGGCGGCTGACTGGGACGCCGGGCGTCGCGGCGGTCACCGCCGGACCCGGCGTCACCAATGCGCTGACCGCGCTGCAGAACGCCAAGCTCGCGCATTCGCCGCTCATCCTCATCGGCGGCGCCGCGCCGACCGCGCTGCAAGGCCGCGGCGCATTGCAGGACATCGATCAGGGTCCGGTCGTCGCGCCTTTCGTCAAATGGGCGCGTCGCGTGCGCCGCGTGCGCGATCTCGGCGCGACAATCGCCGAGGCTTTCGCTTTCGCCGGCGAAGGCGTGCCGGGGCCGGTCTTCGTCGAGTGCCCGGTCGATCTGCTCTATGACGAAGCGACAATCCGCGGCTGGTATCGCGACGCCGCGGGCAAGGGCAACGCGATCGCCGACCGGCTGCTGCGGCTCTATCTCGAGCGGCACGTCAACCGAATCTTCGCCAGCGCAAACGCAGGCGCTCCGTCCGCGCCGCGCGCGATTGTGGCGCCGAGTGCCCCGCAGGCGAAAGTCGAGGCCGCGGCGCGCAAGCTCGCGGCGGCGGAGAGGCCGCTGATTGTCGTCGGCAGTCAGGCGCTGGTTGGCGCCGGCGATCCGGCGCGGCTTGCCGAGGCGCTGACCCGGCTTGGCGCGCCGGTCTATCTGTCCGGGATGGCGCGTGGATTGCTCGGACGCGGCCATCCGCTGCAGTTGTTGCATCGTCGCCGCGACGCGCTGCGCGAGGCCGATTGCGTGCTGCTCGCCGGCGTCCCCTGCGATTTCCGCCTCGACTATGGCCGCCACATTCGCCGCTCGGCGACGCTGATCGCCGCCAACCGCAGCGGTCGCGAGGCGAGGCTCAACCGCCGGCCCGACATCGCGGCGATTGGCGACGCCGGCGATTTTGTCATCCGGCTCGCCGCAAACCTTGACGGCCTCGAGCGCAAGCGCGCCGCCTGGCTCGCGAGCCTGCGCGCCCGCGACGGCGCGCGCGAAGCGGAAATCGCGACGCGCGCTGGCGCGAGCGGAGACTATGTCAACCCGATCGCCCTTCTACGCGCCATCGACCGCGCGGCGGGCGAGAACGCGATTTTCGTCGCCGACGGCGGCGATTTCGTCGGCGCGGCCTCCTATGTTCTGCGACCGCGAGACAAACGCGCCTGGCTCGATCCCGGCGTGTTCGGCACGCTCGGCGTCGGCGCCGGCTTCGCGCTCGCGGCGGCGATGGCGCGCCCCGAGGCGGAAATCTGGCTCATCCTCGGCGACGGAGCCTGCGGCTGGAGCCTCGCCGAGTTCGAGAGTTTTGTCCGCCAGGGCGTTCCAATCATCGCGGTCGTCGGCAATGACGCCGGCTGGACGCAGATCGCCCGCGAACAGATCAAGATGCTCGGCGACGATGTCGGCGTGACGCTGAGCCGCGCCGCCTATCACGACGTGGCGGCAGGCTTTGGCGCGCTTGGCCTGCTCGTCAGGCGCGAGGACGAAGTAGAGGATGCGCTTGCGCGAGCCAAGGCGGCGGCGCGCTCGGGCCAGCCCGTCCTCATCAATGTCTGGCTCGACCGCAGCGATTTTCGCGAGGGCTCGATCTCGATCTAGCGGTGTAACGATGGGGGTCCGGACCGCCATCTTGACGCCTTAGTCGCATGGCGTCTTGATTGCGCCATGAATCGCTTCCTGCCCGCCTTAGTCTTTGCGCTCTCTGGCCTATCGGCCCTTGCCGCGCGGGCGGACGACGCGTCGAATCCACCGCCCTTGCCCTCGCTCGCGGCCGATCCAATGACCCAGGCCCCCAATTGGAAGGGCTATTATGTCGGCACGGAGGTCAGCGCCGTCGGCTTCAAAGGCGCCAAGACCCAGTTCGGCGGCGATGTTTACGCCGGCTACGACCACCGCTTCGACAATAATGTCGTGCTTGGGGTGCGGCTTTCGACCGGCTACAGCCCTTGGGCCTTCCCGAACGGACCCTATCGCGGCATGGCCTTCGGCGAGGCGGATGTGAAGCTCGGCTATGCGATGGGCCGCATCACCCCCTATGCAATTGTCGGGGCGGCGCTGGCGCGGCCCACTTATGGGTCCGATCTCGGCGACTGGAGCGGATCGGCCAACAGTCTGTTTTCCGGGCCGGGCGCAGTGCAGGCGGTTGGCTCGGCCGGTGTCGGCTTCGATTATGCGGTCACCAATAATCTGACGGTCGGCGCCGAGGTGCGGGTCAACAATGGCCCGTTCGGCCCCTTGGGCCCTGTGCACTGAACCGCGCCCTGCCCGGCTTGCCTCGAATGGCGCCGCGCGTTACGTCAGCCTGACCGTCGCAAGGGCCGCCAGCGCATGCTTTCCATGAATCGTCGCGCGTTGCTGGCAGGCGTCGTCGTCGCCTCGGGGGCGCGCTTGATCTCTTCCGCCATGGCTCAAGACCCCCCGCCAACCTTCGGCTTCAACGACGTCGTCAAGCGGGCGCGCGATCTCGCCGCCGCGCCTTTCGACGCTACGATCCCGCCATTGCCGGAGGGAATCGCCGGGCTCGATTATGACGCCTGGCGCGACATCCGCTTCAAGTCCGACCGGCCGCTGCTCGGCGCGCCCGGCGCCAGTTTCCATCTCGAACTCTTCCATCTCGGCCATCTCTACCGCCGGCCGGTGGTGATCAATGTTCTGCGCGACGGCATTCCCGCGCCGATCCCCTACACCACCAGCCTGTTCGACTGGGGCCGCAACAAGCCGCCCGCCGAAATGCCGATCAATCTCGGCTTCGCCGGCTTCCGCCTCCACTATCCGCTCAATGCGCCGCATGTGATGGACGAGGTGATCGCCTTTCTCGGCGCGAGCTATTTCCGTTTCCTCGGACGCGGCCAGCGCTACGGCCTGTCGGCGCGTGGGCTCGGCATCGGCGCGGGCGCCCATGCGGAGGAGGAATTTCCCTTCTTCCGCGAATTCTGGATCGAGACCCCGGACCAGACCGCCGAGCGCATCGTGGTCAACGCTCTGCTCGACAGCGAGTCGGCGACCGGCGCCTTCCGCTTCGAGATCACGCCGGGGCTGGAGACGAGCGTCGATGTCTCCGTGACGCTGTTCGCGCGCCGCGCGATTCCCTCGCTCAATATGGCGCCATTGTCGTCGATGTTCCTGCGTGGCAAGAACGACCATCGCATCGAGGATGATTTTCGCAGCGAGTTGCATGATTCCGACGGGCTCTTCATCCACACCGGCGCGGGCGAATGGATCTGGCGGCCGCTAACCAATCCCGCGAGCCCGGCGGTTTCGACCTTCGTCGACAACAATATGCGCGGCTTCGGCCTGCTGCAGCGCGACCGGACTTTCGACCATTACCAGGACCTCGATCTCGCCTATCAGCTACGCCCCAGCTACTGGATCGAGCCGCATGAAGGCTGGGGCGAAGGCGGCGTCGTGCTGCTCGAATTGCCGACCGACAATGAAAGCAACGACAATATCGTCGCCGCCTGGACGCCCAAGGACAGTTTCGACGTCGGCCGTTCGATGAGCTACGGCTATCGCATCACCGCGCTCACCAATGACTCGCGACTGACGCCGAGCGCGCGCGCCATCAACACGTTCCGCGCCGAGCCGAAGGCGCTGGGCGCGGTCGAACCGCCGGCCCCCGGCGCGACGCGCTTTCTCATCGATTTTAGCGGCGGCGATCTCGGCTACTATTTGAGCGATCCGTCGCTGGTGCAAGTCGTGGCGACGACTTCCGCCGGGCGGGTGCTGCGAACCTTCCTTGCGTCGAACCCCTATGTGAGCGGCTTCCGCGCTGGTATCGATGTCGAGGTCGAACCGGGACAGGCCTGTGACGTGCGGGTCTTCCTGCGCGCCGCCAATAGAGCGCTGACCGAGACCTGGACCTTGCCCTGGCGGCCGTGACGCAGCTCACGCGCCTAAAGCGGCTCGCCGCGCAACAGCCGCGGCGCGCCACGCCCGTCGCCGGCCGCCTCGGCCATCAACATCCGCTTCGCCGGCGCGAGCCGGTCGACAACCCGCAGACCGAAATCGCGCGCCGCCCGCAGCGGCTCGAAATCATTGGCGAAGATGCGATTAAGCGCGTCCATGCCGAAGCTCGAGGAGACGACATCGAAGCGCCGCGCGCGCTGATAGGCGGCGAGCGTCGCGGCGTCGCCCGGATCGAGGCCGAGCCGCAATCGCTCGACGACAAACTCGGCCAGCGCGGCGACGTCGCGAAGCCCGAGATTGAGCCCCTGCCCCGCCAGCGGATGGACGACATGGGCGGCGTCGGCGAGCAAAGCCAGACGCGGCGCGATGAAGCGCCGCGCGAAACGGAAGCTGCAGGGAAAAGCGGCGACCCGCGAAGCGAGGCTGAGCGCCCCGAGCTTGAGGGTGAAGCGATATTCAAGCTCGCGCAGAAGATCCTCTTCCGCCAGCGCCAATAGCGCCTGCGCATCAGCGGGCGCTTCGTTCCACACGATGCTGGAGAAGCGCCCGCGCAATGGCAGAATGGCGAAGGGCCCGGCGGGAAGGAAATGCTGCTCGGCGCGGCCCGCATGATCGCGCTCATGGGCGATCGTCGCGACAATCGCCGTCATCGCCGTGTCCCAGCCGACGGTCGCGATGTCGGCGAGTTCGCGCAAGGCGGAGCGCGCGCCGTCGGCGGCGACGACCAGTCGCGCCTTCAGCCTTTCGCCGCCCTCCAGCGTGACTTCCGCCATGTCGCGGCCCGCCGCGAGCCCGCTCGCCGCGCCGGTGATTGTCTCGACACCGAGCCTCGCCGCCGCGCCGCTTAGCGCATCGCAGAGATCGTCATTGAACGCCATATGCGCGAGCGGCTCGTCACCCTGCGCGTCGAAGCGCAATTGTTCGAGCCGCACCGCATCGCGCACGCGCCCATCGGCGATCGACATGCTCAGGATCGGCTGGGCCTGCGGCGCCAACGCCTCCCAGGCGCCGATGCGCTCCAACAGGCGGCGCGATCCGGGCGCGAGCGCCACCGTGCGCAAACGGCCATCGCGCTGTTTGGGGCGCGGATCGACGAGGGCGATCGAGACGCCCCGGCCCATCGCCTGAGTGACGGCGGAAGCAAAAGCCAGCCCCGCCGGACCGGCGCCGGCGACGAGAATGTCGAAGACGCGGGACGCGGGCTTTTGCAATGCAACAGGCTCGGAAGGCGTCATCATCGCATTGTCCGTCAGCAGTCGCCGCCGAGCAAGTTGGAGCTCGCTCGCGCTCGGCACAAACTTATTGCGGCGCACAATACGTTCCGCCATGATCTGCGCCAAATCCGCTGTCTTTCGAGCCCGCTGACGATGCTGACCCTGTTTTACGCGCCAAACACCTGTGCGCTTGCCTCTCATATCGCGCTCGAGGAGGCGGGCGCCGACTACGCGCTTCGCCGCATCGACTTCCGCGCCGCCGAGCAAACGAAGCCGGATTATCTCGCGATCAACCCGAAAGCGCGGGTGCCAGCGCTGCAGACGCCTCGCGGCATATTGACCGAAACGCCGGCGATTCTCGCCTTCATCGCACAGAGCTTTCCCGCCGCCGGTCTGGCGCCGCTCGGCGATCCCTTTGCTTTTGCGACGCTGCAGGCCTTCAACGCCTATCTCTGCGCGACCGTTCACGTCGCGCATGCCCATCGCATGCGCGGCTATCGCTGGACCGACGATTCATTGGCGATCGCGGCAATGCAGAAGAAGGTCCCCGAAACGGTCGGCAATGGCTTCGCCATCATCGAACGCGAGATGCTTATGGGCCCATGGGTGATGGGCGAAGTCTATACGATCGCCGATCCCTATCTTTTCACGCTGGCGCAATGGCTGGAGGCGGACGGCGTGGATCCGAACGCGTTCCCACGCGTCGCCGACCACCGGGAGCGCATGCGTGAGCGACCGGCGGTGAGAAAGGCGCTGACAGAGGAACTCGCCGCTTGATATGGCGCGGCGGCGTCGGCGCGCGCCAGCTTGACGGAGCCGCCGGCGATCGGCGACGATTTCCCCAATCTCCCGCCGACACAAAAGCGTCGTCGCGGCGGGTCTAGAACCGGCGCGCCGCTATCGACCAACCGAACAGCGACCCATGAGGCGGACGATGACGATTGCTTTCCTTCGCCACAGCGTTTCGGTTCTGGCGCTCGCCTGCGCCGCGCTTTCGACGCTCGCGCTTGTCGCGCGCGCTCAGGAAAGACCGATCGTCACCGCGCAGCCCGACCCCGGTCCGGTCGTCGCGCCCTTCGTCATCGACCCGAGCGACGATCCGCCGCTTCCCGACGCCGCGATGGCCGCGCTGGTGCGCGACAAGATCAAATATGTTTTCGTCATCTTCAACGAGAACCATTCCTTCGACAATGAATTCGGGACGTTTCCCGGCGTCGACGGGCTCTATTCCGATGGTCTGGCGCCGCGCGCGCCGGACAAGACGCCGGGCTTTACCCAGACCTACACGGATTTGAGCGGCGCGACGGTCACCGTCAGTCCGTTTCTGATCGGCGCCAAGGAAAACGCGAGTTTCGTCGACAGCGTCGACCACTCGCATAAGGGGCTCGCCGCCAAGCTCGACGTCGTTGACGGCGTCCCGCGCATGGATCGCTTCGCCGCCGATGAATACGCCAAATACGCCAAGCCGGGGAATAATATGGCTCAGGCGCAGGGCGCGCAGTTCGCCCGCCTGGTGATGTCGCATATCGATTGCGACACGATCCCCTTCTATTGGAACTGGGCCAATCGCTTCGCCATTTTCGACCGCATCTTCGCCACCGAGGACACGCCTTCGACGCCCAATGCGATCGCCATGATCGCCGGCCAATCGGGCGAGACCCAATGGGTCAAACATGCCGACGACGCCAAACCGCCGCTGCCGATGAGCGGAACGATCAACGGCAAAACCTATGACGGGACCGGCGCGCCGCAGCGCGCGCCGATCGTCAACGACCCCAATCCATTCTGGGGCTCGCAATATGATGCAACCGTCGGCGACCGGCGCCCGACCTCGCCGGCTGAAAATTACGCACCGGGCAATGTCGCCGAAAACCTGACTTTCGCCACCGTGCCCCTGACCGCGATGGCGCGCGAGATCACCGCGACGACGAGCCGCGATCTGGCGCCTGAGACCGATCTCGCCGATGTCAAAGGCGACGTGCCCTATATTCAAAATCTCAACGGCGCGTCGGTCGCCTGGCGCTGGTATCAAAACGGCTACGATCTCGAGCCGAGCGACTCGGATGGCGTGGCATCGCACGCCAATTACGTCGCCCATCACAATGGCGCGCAATATTTCGGCTATATCGCCAATAATCCGCTGGAGGCGGCCAATCTGAAGGGCGAAGGCGATTTCTTCGCCGATGTCGCGGCAGGGCGCTTGCCGAAAGAAGGCGGCATTTTCTATGTGCGCGGCGGATTTCGTAACATCCGCGGCGTGACGCCGCCGATCCAGAACGCAAATTATCCCGATGCCGCCGGCCTCACGGCCGACGAATTGCAGACCATAAACAAGGGCAAATCCGGCGACGACGATCATCCCGGCTATTCCGATCGCCAGATCAGCGAAGCGATGAACGCGGAAGTCGTTAATGCGATCGCCAGCAATCCCGATCTGTGGCGCCAAAGCGCGATCGTGCTGACCTATGACGAGTCCGACGGGTTCTACGATCACGCCCCGCCGCGCATTCTCTCCTACGGACCCGACAAGCTGCCGCTGGCGCGCGGCATACGCGTGCCGCTGCTGCTGATCTCTCCCTATGCGCGCGCCCATGTCGCCTCGCACGCCGAGGGCGACCACAATGCGGTGATCGAAACGATCAACGCGATCTTCAACCTGTCGCCGCTGTCGCAATTGCCGGAGGAGGCCGCGGCGCTCAAGGCGGGCGACTCGCCGGAGTTCAACGCCTTCGCCCCAGACGGCTTCCACCAGACTTTCCTCGGGCCGCGGGATACGAATTCGCCGATCACCGACAGTCTGCTCTCCGGCTTCAGCCCCAAGCGCCTGCGCGGCGAAGCCGCGGCGCTGCCAGCCGATTACGCGCTGACGCCGAGCGACGCGCTGTGGCGCCTGCCGCATTACAGCGGCCAGGGATGCAAGACGATTGGCGTCGTTCCCGAGGACGTTCGACAAGGCATCGATGCCCGGCCGCCGGCGAATTTCAACACCCTGCCGGCGACGCTGCCGGCCTATAATTGAGCCGCGCCATGCGAGCGCGCCTCGTCTTTATCGCCAGTCTCGCGGTCGCTTCGGCGCTCACTGGGGGCGACGCGCAGGCCGGCCCGACGCTCGAGCGCCTGCGCGCCTCAGGAATCATCCATTGCGGCGCGATCGAGCGGCCGGGCCTTTTTGAGGCGACAGCGCAGGGGACGAGCGGATTGCTCGCCGACCTCTGTCGCGCGATCGGCGTCGCCGCATTTGGCCCCTCCGTCAAGGTCGAGACGACGGTCTATGATTCCGAAGCAAGCTTCGCGACCCTTCGCGACGGGCGCGACGACATTGCCTTTCTGAGCGGCGGCGAGACCGAACAGGAGAAGCTGACGGATCGTCTCATTCCGGGGCCGCCGGTCGCCTTCGTCGACGTCGCCTTGATGGTTCCCCGCACGGCTACGGTCAACAAGCCCGCCGATCTCGCCAGCCAACCGATTTGCTTTCTGCAGGGCGACGCGGCCCATCGCGCGCTGGAGGCCTATTTCGCGCAATCAGGTTTGAGTTTCCTGCGCATGGGCTATCAGGAGGAGGACGAGCTTCACGACGCTTTCGACGCCGGGCAATGTCGAGGGCTCGTCGGCGAAGCGACGACGCTCGCCTCCGTGCGGCTTGCGGGACAGAATAATCTTCGCGGCGCACGTATTCTCGCCCAACCGCTGGCGCGATTTCCGATCCTCGCCTTCACCAATCGCGACGACCAGGCCTGGTCGGCGCTGGTCGCATGGACAATCGACGCGTTGGTCGCCGGCGACCGGCCGAAGCAGGCCTGGAGTGCAGGAAACGCCGAAGCGCTGCCGCTTGGCGACGCGCTCGGCCTGCGGCCGAATGCGGTCAACGACATGCTCGCCGCGACCGGCGGCTATAGCGCGATGGTGCTGCGCAATCTCGGCGACGGTTCGCCGCTGGCGTTGCCGCCCGGCGACAATGCGCTGGTCGAACGCGGCGGGTTGCTGACGCCGCCCTATTCGGAATAGAGCGTCTTGGGCCTGCGCGCGCTGTCTGCCGAAGGGCCTCGATTCCTTGGCGAGCCGAGCCCGATCTGCTATAGGCTCGCCTCTGGATGGCCAGGCGCCCGGCGGGCGACGAATTGGAGCGGCTGATGAGCTACTGCGATTTCGCCGCGCTTGAGCGCACGCCGCTTGAGCGCGATCCTTTTGAGTTCATCGTCGTTCCGGATTTCCTGAAAAGCCAGACATTCGCCTCAATCATCGCCGACTATCCGCAGGTTCCGGGTCCGGGGTCGCATCCGCCGGGCGAGTTGAAGATCGAAGGTCATTTCCGCGCCTTGATCGACGAGCTGCGCGGTCCTGAGTTTCAGCAAGCAATCGAACGCAAGTTCGACATCGATCTCGCGGGCCGGCCAACCATGTATACGGTGCGCGGCTATGTGCGCGAACGCGACGGGTCGATCCACACCGATTCAAAGACCAAGATCATCACCGTGCTGCTCTATATGAACGAGCGCTGGCAGGAGGACGCCGGTCGGCTGCGGCTGTTGCGCGGCCCCGACAATCTCGATGATTATGTCGCCGAAGTGCCGCCCTATGGCGGCACGCTGCTGGTGTTCCGGCGCGCCGATAATTCCTGGCATGGACATAAGCCGACGTCGGGTCCGCGCCGCGCCATTCAGTTGAACTGGGTCACATCGCAGGCGGTGGTCGACGCCGAACAAGGCCGGCATGGCTTCTCGACACGACTGAAGAAGATCAAGAATATGTTCGTCGGCAATTCAGCGGCGTGAGCCGAAGATCGCGTGGCCGCAGCGCATCGCGGCTTTCAGAGTGACTCTGGCGCTGTGCGAAGCGGCGGCGTGCGGAGCGGACCATAGGGGAAGAGCGATGAAGAGCAGGAATATCGGGATCGCCTTGTCGGCGCTGTTGCTTGCCGGCGGCCTCGCCCTGGCGACGACCGGGGCCGCCAACGCCGAGAGCGTGACGAAACAATGCGGCGCCGACTGGAAGGCCGCCAAAGCCGCCGGCACCACCAATGGCCAGACCTGGTCGGACTTCCTCAAGACCTGCAAGGAACAGAAGGCGGCGGGCGCCGCAGCGGCCCCTGCGGCCGCCCCTGCTCCCGCCATGACGCCGGCCCCGGCGATGACCCCGGCCGCCGCGCCGGCTCCCGCCATGACCCCGGCCGCAGCCATGACGCCCAAGCCGAAGAAGTCCTCCGCAATGGAGCCGGCCGCGCCCGCCGCTGGCGCGTTCGCCGCCGAAGCCGAGGCGAAGGCGCATTGCCCGAGCGACACCGTCGTCTGGGTCAATACCCACTCCCACAAATATCACTTCGCCGGCAACAAGAGCTACGGCACGACCAAGTCCGGCTCTTATATGTGTGAGGCCGACGCCAAGACCGCCGGCAATGTCGCGGCGAAGGACGAGAAGCCGAAGTGATACGCTGAAACGGCGGCTCTTCGCCGCCGGCGCGCATTCGACGCCGCTTCGCTCCTTCCGGGCGGAGCGGCGTTTTTGTTTTCTGGGAGGGGGCGATGCCGGAGAACTGCTGTCATCCCGTCGGCGCGCATAAGCGCCTGCGCATACCCGACACCTATGTTTCGAGCCTGATGCTCGATCGCGCGCTTGACGCGATCTCGCGCCGGGTCGGCGAAATCGACCGCAAGCACGACATTCCCTATCTCGCCGGCTACAGCCTTGACGGCAAGCGCATCTACATCGATCGCCATCTGCCCAAGAGCTTCGTCTACAGAGGCCGGACCATTCAGACCGACCGCTATCTGCTGCTGCATGAGGAAGTCGAGAAGACGCTGATCGACCAGCTCGGTCTGCACTATCAGCATGCGCATCAAATCGCGACCCGCGCCGAAGAGGCGGCGGTGCGCGCCGACGGCGTCTCGTGGCGCGCTTACGACCGGTTCATGCAGACTTACGTCAAAGAGATGGGCGACGAGCGACTGACCAGGCTGCCGCCCGATCTCGATCTCAAGCCCTATCGCGACGAACATGATTACGACCTCATGCGTCGCATGGATTCCGCCGCCGCCGACCCCAAACATCCCGCCCATGAAGAGACCGCCTTGCGCCGCCGTCTCGACAAGGCGCTGGCGACCCATGCCGCGGAACATGAGGCAGCGATGCTGGCGGCGAAGGCGGCGGGGCGATAGTTCTTGGCCTCTTCTTGAGCTGCCTTTGTGTGTCATTCCTGCGAAAGCGGGAATCCAGCTTTGGCGTCGGCGGCGTTTGAAAAATCTGGATGCCCGCTTCCGCGGGCATGACAGGCGCTGAGGCGCCGGCGCGCGGCGGGGGAGGCCCGCGCTACTGCGGGCAACACGCTCAACCCTCAGCGTCGCTCCTCTTCCGGCCCCTGCGTAATCAGCCGGGCGCTGCGCTGACCGCTGAGGTAGATCCACAACCAGCTCATCGCGACGCTCAGCCGGTTGCGCAACCCGATCAGAAAATAGATATGCGCGACGCCCCACATCCACCAGGCGATGCGGCCGCGCAGCTTGATCCAGCCAAAATCGATGATCGCCGCCCGCTTGCCGATTGTCGCGAGGCTGCCGGCGTGACGATAGCGAAACGGGCCGGGCGACGGCGCGCCGGCAAGCCGGGCGCGAATGATCGCCGCGACATACGTTCCCTGCTGCTTGGCGGCGGGCGCGATGCCGGGAACCGGCCGCCCGTCGGGCGCCGCAATGCTGACCGTGTCGCCGAGCGCGAAAATATTGTCGTGGCCGGGAACGCTGAGATCGGGCGCGACGAGGATGCGCCCTGCCCGGTCGGTCGGCGCCGCGAGCCATTGCGCCGCAGCGGAAGCCTGAACTCCCGCCGCCCACAGGATCGTCTTGGCGGCGAGCGTCGTCTCGCCGAAGAGGACACCGTCGGCGCTGCATTGCGAGACCGCGCGTCCCAGCTCGATTTCGACGCCAAGCCTTTCGAGCGCGCGATGGGCGTAAAGCGCGAGGTCTTCGGCGAAGCCCGGCAATATGCGCTGGCCCGCCTCGATCAGCACGACGCGCGTCGCGCGCGGATCGAAATGGCGGAAGTCGTCGCGGATCGTTTCATGCGCGAGTTCGACGATGGTGCCCGCCAATTCGACGCCGGTAGGGCCGGCGCCGATAATGACAAAGGTCAGCAGCGCGGCGCGGCGCTCCGCGTCGCTTTCGCGCTCGGCATGCTCGAAGGCGAGCAGAATGCGCCGCCTGATGTCGGTCGCGTCCTCCAGCGTCTTGAGACCCGGCGCGAAAGGCTCCCACTCATCATGGCCGAAATAGGCGTGACGCGCGCCCGTCGCGAGCGCCAGAAAGTCGAAATCGACCGCCCCGCCGTCCTCAAGCAGGACCTTGCGCTCTACCGCGTCGACGCCGACGACCGCGCCGAGCAAGGTGACGACATCCTTGCGCCTGTGCACGAGGTGGCGAATGGGCCAGGCGATCTCCGATGTCGCCAGCGAGGTCGTGGCGACCTGATAGAGCAAGGGCTGAAACAGGTGATGATTGCGCTGATCGATGATCGTGATGCGCAAAGGCGCGCCCGCCAGCCGGGCGACCAGTTCGAGGCCGCCGAAGCCGGCGCCGACAACAACCAGATGCGGCGTGTCTTGCGTCATGTTGCGATCTCCTCAGCGCAGGATCCGACTGAGAAACAGTTTGGTGCGCTCATGTTGCGGATTGGCGAAGAATTCGGCCGGCGCATTGATCTCGAGAATCTGGCCCTCGTCCATGAAGGCGACGCGATCGGCGACCTTGCGGGCGAAACCCATTTCATGGGTGACGACGATCATCGTCATGCCGGCCTCGGCCAGTTCGGTCATCGCGTCGAGCACTTCCGTGACCATTTCGGGATCGAGCGCCGAGGTCGGCTCGTCGAACAGCATGATCTTTGGGCTCATGCAAAGCGCGCGGGCGATGGCGACGCGCTGCTGCTGACCGCCCGAAAGCTGGCCGGGATATTTTGCCGCCTGTTCGGGGATCTTGACCCGCGCCAGCAGGCTCATCGCCAGTTCATCCGCCTCGCGGCGCGGAATCTTGCGCAACCAGATCGGCGCCAGCGTGCAATTTTCCAACACGGTCAGATGCGGAAACAGGTTGAACTGTTGGAAGACCATGCCAACCTCGCGCCGCACCGTCTCGATGCGTTTGAGATCGTCGGTCAATTCGACCCCGTCGACCCGGATCACGCCGCGCTGATGCGCCTCGAGCCGGTTGACGCAGCGAATCAAGGTCGACTTGCCCGAGCCGGACGGGCCGCAGACGACGATGCGCTCGCCGCGCGCCACGCTCAGATCGACCGCGCGCAGCACATGAAAGGCGCCGAACCATTTGTGCACATCGACGAATTCGATGATCGGGTCATGGGTCGTTGCGCCGTTCATCGTTCCCGCCCCGCCGCCAAGCGGCGCTCCATCGCCCGCGAATAGCGCGACATGGCATAGCAGAAGACGAAATAGAACAGCGCCGCGAAAGCATAGCCGGTCGGCAGCAGGGTCGGCCCGCTCCAGGCCGGATCCTTCAAGGCGTTGTCGATCGCGGCGAGAAAATCGACCATCCCGACGCTCGCCACCAGCGTCGTATCCTTGAAGAGCCCGATGAAATTATTGACGATGCCGGGAATAACCAGCCTCAGCGCTTGCGGCAACACAATGAGCCCGTTGGCGCGCCAATAGCCTAAGCCCAACGCCGCGGCGGCCTCGCCCTGGC
>SSMV01000009.1 GCA_004799435.1 Bradyrhizobium sp. | reverse complement strand
CTTTTTGACGGGATCATACCGGCGTCACACGAAAACTAAACCGCTCAAGGACATCGACATCTTTTTCGAACTGGCCGAATCGGAACGGCCGTTCCGATCCGAGACGCCGACCGTTGTTATTGGCGCGTTCCACAATGCGCTGGTCGAAAAATATGGTGCGAAATCGGTCCGCAAACAAAGCCGATCGGTGAACGTCGATTTCGGCATCTTTATCGACGCAGAGGACAATACCGACTATCGCATCGTCAGCGTTGATGTCGTCCCCGCATTTGCTGAGGGCGGCGACTACGAAATTCCCGATACAGAGACCGGTACGTGGATAAAGACCAATCCCGAGACTCATGCCAGCAAGGCGACCGCCGCTCACCAAGCCTTTTCCAGCGAGTGGAAAGGCTTGGTCCGCATGGTGAAATATTGGAACAATAACTCCCGCCACGGCGAGAAGCCGGTCAAACCTTCCTTCCTGATCGAGGTCATGGCGCTCGAATGCCTCTACGGCGGCTGGGGAGGCCGCTTCGATATCGAGATTCAGGCTCTCTTTGCTACGCTCGCCGATCGGATATTCGATGAGTGGCGTGACCCGGCCGGGCTCGGACCGCCAATCAGCGACGGCATGGACGCCGCGGGAAAGCAGCGGGCACGCGATCTGCTGCTTACTGCAAGCCGCGAGGCGTCTCTCGCCATCCATCTTGCCCGCCAAGGGCGTACCGGCGACGCTTTGAAAGCCTGGCGCGCGTTATTCGGAGCAAGATTTCCCCTGTCATGAAAAGTCACAGGCGCAAATTATGACAGAATGGTCTTTGTCTCGGTTGCTAGCCAATCTTCACGACGACATCCAGCGCAAGCTGGAGGCGGCACGAGAATCGTTTGGGCACCCGGTCGCAAAGGGTGATGCCAGCGAGAAGGTTTGGCTGACTTTCCTGCAAAGTTATCTCCCTCAGCGGTATCAGGCCGCATCCGCATTTGTTGTCGACAGCTTGGGAAAATTCAGCGACCAAATCGACGTCGTTGTCTTCGATCGGCAGTACTCCCCTTTCATCTTCCTCTTCGAGGGGCAAACCATCATTCCCGCCGAAAGCGTCTACGCGGTGTTCGAGGCCAAACAGGCGATTAACGTCGGCCAAGTCGAGTATGCTCAGAAGAAGGTCGCAAGCGTGCGGTCACTTCATCGCACCAGTTTGCCGATTCCCTACGCAAAGGGCACCTATCCGGCCAAACCGCTCATCCCAATTCTGGGCGGCCTCCTGACATTCGAAAGCGAATGGACCCCGGCATTTGGTGTGCCCCTTCAAAGGGCATTGGAAACCGACGACGACCTTATGCGCCTGAATATTGGATGTGTGGCAGCGCACGGCCATTTTTGGCTTGAACCACCCAACGCCTATCAGTTCATCAATGAGGGAAAGCCCGCGACCGCCTTCCTGTTTAAGTTGATATCGCAGCTTCAGTTCAGCGGCACGGTTCCGATGATCGACGTGCAGGCCTATGCGCAATGGCTATCGAAGTAGATTGGCGGCCCCGCGCGGCGGACCACGCCGAGTTGCCGCGTTTTTTTGTCGTCGGCGTGCCTAATGGCGAACCCCGAGTGACATCAATTCCGTGCCAAATCCGTGCCAAATTGAAAGTGGATTTTAACTAAGCATTGGAGCGGGCGAAGGGAATCGAACCCTCGTATGAAGCTTGGGAAGCTTCCGTTCTACCATTGAACTACGCCCGCGCTGGCGGTCGTTATAGCCCGCGCCGCGCCGGACCGACAAGGCGCTCCAAAAGCATCATCCCAAGTACGTCTTGCGCGCGACGCCGCGCATCCCCGTCCCGTCATGGCCGGGCTTGACCCGGCCATCCACGCGCCGATCGCAAAAGCGAACGATCCTTTGCGCCAGCGTCGCGCCTTCGCAACGTGGATGGCCGGGTCAAGCCCGGCCATGACGAGGATCGAGCGTAGCCCTGACAAAGAATTTCACGCGAAGAATTTCACGCCTTGGCGAAAGGGCGAAAATGCTTGGCGAGCTTGAGGCCCTGGCCCTGATAATTCGAGGTCGCGCCGGCGCCATAAAGCTCCTCCGGTTCGGGCGCGTCGCCCAGCGCTTCATAGACCAGACGGCCGACCGGCTGTCCGTCCTCAAGCAAAAACGGCACGTCGCGGCTGCGCACTTCGAGTACCGCGCGCGCTGACGGACGGCCATCCGCGCCATGGCCGAAGCCGGGATCGAAGAAGCCGGCGTAATGGACGCGGAACTCGCCGATCGCCGGATCGATCGGCGCCATTTCGGCGGCGAGATCGGCGGGAATCTGCACCTTCTCGCGCGAGGCGAGAATATAGAATTGCTCAGGATCGAGGATGAGGCGCCGGTCGGGCCGCGCCGCGATCGGCTCCCAGAAATCCTCCGCCGCATAGCCCGCGACCTTGTTGACGTCGATCACGCTTGAATTCTTGATCGCCCGATAGCCGACGATCGCATCGCCCGCGCCGCCGAGATCGACGCGCAGCAGCGCGCCTTCGCGCGCCGTCAACTCGCCGTCGACCAGCGGATTGGCGAGGTGGCGCTTTTGCAGATCGTCGTCGGGAAGCGTGAAATCATGCTTGTCCATCTGCTGCGAATTGCGGCTGCGGAAACGGATCTGATTGAGCCGCGAGCCCTCATGCACGCGCACGCTGAAGCTGCGTGGCGAGATTTCGAGCCAGAGTTCGCCGCGATAGCCGAGCGGCGCCGCATCGAAGGCCTCGGCGCCGTCGACGATCAGGCGAGTGAAAATGTCGAGCCGGCCGGTCGAGCTTTTGGGATTGGCGGCGCCCGAAATGCTCGGCAGCAGCGCCAGGCTTTCGGCGAGCCGCGCGACATAGACGATGCCGCGCTCCAGCACCGCGCCTTCGCCGCTCAGCGAAATGCGCTCGGCGTCGAGACTTTCGAGATGCTCCTTGACCGTTCGCCCGCGCCCCGGGAGGAAGCTGGCGCGGACACGGTAAGCCTCCTTGCCGAGGCGGAGATCGAGGCTCGCCGGCTGGAATTGCCCGTCCTCAAGCGCCGGCGCGCAGCGGATCAATTTGCGCCCCGCCATCGCCCTGATCTTGCGCCGGCCGAACAGGCCGAAAGGCGCGTTGAAAAAGGCGGCTTCGGCGGCGCCATTGTCGCCGGCTTCGAGGATATGCGGCAGCGGCGGGCGGATCGAATGGGTCATGGTCGCCTCGAAGCGCGCCGCCTTAAGGTCCGGCGCGCGTCCGCCGCGCGAGCCAAAGGCGACAAGCGCGTTGTTAGCCCCTTGCGATCTTGACGCCAAGCCGGTGGGAGCGCTAAGTGCGGCTTATTCCGTGGTCATTTGAGCCGGTCGGCTTGCCGCCACGTTAAACAACGGGCTAAAAGATCGGGGCTCGCTTTACCCTGCGCCCCTTATCCGAAGTCCGTAGCGGCCCGCCCGCGGGCTGCGCGAAAGGAGCGCTTCGATGTCCAGCCCCCGCAACACCCGCGACCCCCGTACGTTGCGCCCGGCGACGCGCCTGGTGCATGGCGGCACGCTGCGTTCGCAATTCGCGGAGACCTCGGAAGCCCTCTTCCTCACCCAGGGCTATCTCTACGACAAGTCGGCCGACGCCGAGGCGCGTTTCAAGGGCGAGGAGCCCGGCTTCATCTATTCGCGCTTCGCCAATCCGACGGTAAACATGTTCGAGCAGCGCATGGCGCTGATGGAAGGCGCCGGGGCGGCGCGCGCCACCGCGAGCGGCATGGCGGCGGTGACGGCGGCGCTGATGGGTCAGCTCAAGGCGGGCGACCATATCGTCGCCGCGCGCGCGCTGTTTGGCTCCTGTCTCTATGTCGTGGAAGAACTGCTGCCGCGCTTCGGCGTCGCCGCGACGCTGGTCGAGGGAACCGATCTCAACGCCTGGCGCGCGGCGATCCGTCCCCAGACCAAAACCGGCTTTCTCGAAAGCCCGACCAATCCGACGCTGGAAGTGGTCGACATCGCCGCTGTCGCCGAGGTCCTGCATAAGGCGGGCGCGACGCTGGTGGTCGACAACGCCTTCGCCTCGCCCATGCTGCAGCATCCGCTCGCGCTCGGCGCCGACTGCGTCGTCTATTCGGCGACCAAGCATATCGATGGCCAAGGCCGGACGCTGGGCGGCGTCATTCTCGGCTCCGAACAATTCATCGCCGACAACATCCATAATCTCCTGCGCCAGACCGGGCCGTGTCTGTCGCCGTTCAACGCCTGGGTCATGCTGAAATCCCTGGAGACACTGCCGCTGCGGGTCGCCCAGCAGGATCGCTCGGCGGCGCGGATCGCCGATTTCCTCGCCGATCATCCCAATGTCGCGCGCACCATCTATCCCGGCCGCGCCGACCATCCCCAGCGCGCCATCGCCGCCAAGCAGATGTCGGGCGGCGGCACGCTGGTCGCCTTCGAGGTCAAGGGCGGCAAGCGCGAAGCCTTCGCGGTCGCCGACGCGCTGTCGATCGTCGGCATTTCCAACAATCTCGGCGACGCCAAGAGCCTCATCACTCATCCCGAGACGACCACCCATCAGCGTCTCAAGCCGGAACAGCGCGCCGCGCTGGGCATCGGCTCGGGCATGTTGCGCCTCTCCGTCGGGTTGGAGGATGTCGACGATCTGATCGAGGATCTCGACCAGGCGCTGAACGCGCTCAGCGCGAAGCGCAGCGCGGCGGAGTGATTCCGCCGCGAGCGCATCGGGATCAAGTCCGGACTTCGACCACGATCTTGCCGAGCGAAGCGCCGGCCTCCATCAGACGATGCCCCTCCTGAATGTCTTCGAAGGCCAGCACCTTCGCCGGCGCCGCCTTATAGGCGCCCTTGGCGACGCGATCGACGATCGTCTGGAACGGAATCTCAGAGATCGGAAACTCGGCTGTTCCGGTCACAAGCGCGCTGGCGAATGTTGTCAGTCTTCGCCCGCTCGGGATCTGGAACACTGGCTCGACTGACAGCGGGCCGCCGCCGCCGAGTAAGCCGACCTCGCAAGCGACGCCACCGCGCTTCAGGCTCACGAGCGAATCGAGGATCGTCGTGTTGCCGACAATGTCGAGAACTGCATCGATCCCGGCCGGATGCGCCTCGCGAAGAGGAGCGGCGAGTGCCTTGTCTTCGATGTGAACCTCGTGAGCGCCAAGTTCGCGCAACATTGGCGCGCGATTATCCTTGCGAGTGGTTGCGATGACATGCGCCTTGGCGAGGCGGCCGATATTGACTGCCGCCTGACCGAGCGCCGAAGTCGCCCCGCGGACGAGCAATGTCTGCCCTTCGCGTAAGTCCATGACGCCGATCAACGCCGTCCAGGCGGTGGCGTAGGATTCCGGAATCGCCGCCAGCGCGCTCCAAGAGAGCGAGGTTTCGACGGCGGCGACATTGCTGCGCGGCGCCAGGACGAGTTCGGCGTAACTGCCGTTCAGGCTTCGGCCAAGACCGCCGACAATCGCAACGACTGTCTGCCCGGACCGGAATTGACCACTGGGATCGCTGCGCACGACGCCCGCGCATTCGATGCCGGTGATTTCGGCGACCTCGCCCCAGGCGCCGGCGCGAAAGTAACATTCCGCATGATTGAGGCCAAAGGCCTTCACCTCGATAAGCACCTGGTCGGCGGTGAGAACGGGGTCCGGCCGTTCCTCGATCTTTAAGACTTCGGGGCCGCCATATTCCTTGATGACGATTGCGCGCATTGCCTCAGCCTCCGTTTCGCTGCGTGGAGGCGAAGGGATAGGTCGGACCGGCGCGGAAATAATTTACAAAGTTTGGACATTCATTGTAGATAATACCAATGAACTCGCTCTCGCTCGCCCAATTGCGCATGTTCGACGCGGTCGTCAGCGAGGGCTCCTTGCAAGCCGCGGCGAGCAAACTGGGGCGGACCCATCCGACGCTTCACACGACCATCAGCGGCCTCGAGCAAAGCATCGGGTTCAAATTGTTCGACCGCAGCGGCTATCGCCTTGTGTTGACGCCCGAAGGCGCGGCATTTCTTGAGCGCGCACGCCGTGTGTTGAGCGAAATGGGCGATCTTGCCGCCTTCGCGCAACATGTCAGCGCCGGAGAGGAAAGCCAGCTTCGCGTCGTCGTGGGCGACTTGTCGCCGCTTCCGCGAATGCTGGGACTGCTGAAGGCGTTTTTTGCCGCGCATCCGCAAACGCGACTGCATTTGCAGTTCGAAACGCTATCGGCCCCTTGGGAACTGCTGGCCGCCGAGCAGGTGGATTTGATCCTGCACCATGTGCTCGAAGGCGACGCGAGGTTCGAAACGATTCCGTTGCAAAAAGTCTCGCTGATCCCGGTCGCCGCACCGGGATTCCTGCCCTTCCCCGCAGCCGAGGCGACCATCGAGCGAATGCGCAACCTGACCCAATGTGTGATCCGCGACAGCGCGCAAAATCCGCAACCGCGCAGCTACTTCCTGCTCGACGGCGCGCCGACCTGCACGGTCGGCGATCAGATGATGAAGAGGGAAGTGATCCTGCAGGGCCTAGGATGGGGTCATATGCCCGATTATCTGGTCGCTGACGATCTCGCCAACGGCCGTCTCGTCTCCTTTACCAACCGATATTTCCGCGGCGGCTTCGCCGAACTGGTCGCGGCGAGACGGGCAAAAGGACCGTACGGTCCAATCGCCGCGAAGTTGTGGGATACGCTGCGCGACCGCTCGACGGCCCACCCGTCCTCATTGCACGCGAAGGTAAAGCGATCCCGGGGCTCGCGGCGCAATCCTTGAGTCTGGGTTGCTTCGCTTTGCTCGCAATGACGGCTCAGACGATCAGGGCTTGGTCCAACGCGCCGCCTGCGCCGTGTCGCTCGCCTGCGCCTCGACCCAGTCTCCCACTGTGCCGTCGCGCCCGCGCGCCCGCTTCCAGAACGGCGCGCCGGTCTTGAGATAATCGATCAGCATTTCGGCCGCAGCGAATGCCTCGCCGCGATGGGCGGCGGCGACGCCGACATAGACGATCTGCTCGCCGGGCTTAATCGCGCCATGACGATGAATAACCGTGACGCCGAGCAGCGGCCAGCGCGTCTCGGCCGCGGCGATGACGCGGGCGATTTCCGCTTCCGCCATGCCGGGATAATGTTCGATTTCGAGCGCCGCCAGGCGTCCGCCCTCGTCGCGGCAGAGACCGATGAAGCTCGCCAGCGCGCCGATGTCGTAACGGCCCTTTGTCAGCGCCCGGCCCTCGGCCGCCGCATCGAAATCCTCTCGCTGAACGCGCGCCGCGCCCATGTTCAGCCGCCGGTCATCGGCGGAAAGAGCGCGATCTCGCGCGCGCCGGCGATTTTCGCCTCGCGCCCGACATGGACGCGGTCAAGCGCGGCGCGGATGACCTGCGGCTTTTCGAATGCATGGGCGTAGTTCTCGCCGCGCGTCGCCAGCCAGGCGACGAGATCGCCGACGGTCGCGACTTCAGCGGGTGGCGCGAGCTCTTCCTCATTCGCGCCGATGCGCTCGCGCACCCAGGCGAAATAAAGCGCCTTCATCGCCGTTCAGCCGTCGCCGGCATGATCGTAGCTCGCCTTCATATAGTCCCAGCCGGTGTAGAAGGTCAGGATCGCGGCGACCCAAAGAAGCGCGACGCCGATCGACGTCGCGTTTGGCAACACCGCGTCGCCGGCCGGCCCGGCGATGAGGAAGCCGAGCGCCACCATCTGCGCGCCAGTCTTCCATTTGGCGACCGCCGTCACCGGCAGCGGCACGCGCAATTCGGCGAGATATTCGCGCAGGCCCGAGACGAGGATTTCGCGACACAAGATGACGATCGCCGCCCAGAGCGAGGCGCCGGCGATGGTGTGATCGGCCGACAGCGACAGCAGGACCGCGGCGACCAAGAGCTTGTCGGCGATCGGATCGAGCATACGGCCGAGCGAGGATTGCTGCGACCACATGCGAGCGAGATAGCCGTCGAAGAAATCGGTGATCGCCGCCGCGGTGTAAACCGCCAGCGCGCTCCAGCGCGCCCATGCGTCGGCCGGCCAGAACAGCAGCGCAACAACCAGCGGCACCGCCGCCACCCGGCCATAGGTTAGCAGGTTGGGCAGATTCCAGTTGCGACTGCCGGTGCGAGCGGAAGAATTGGCCATCGGCCTTTCACCAGACAAGGAAGCCCGCCCGGCGTCAATAGATCGCCGGCAGTGGCGCGGCGGGGCTGCGATCCGCGGCGAATATCTGGGGATGATCGGCGCTTCGGCGCGCCGCCGCGCCGGGGCTTTGGGCTATGGTCGCGCTGTTCGCATCGCTTTAAGTCGCGTCAGGCAGGGAGCGCCGTCATGTCCAACGTCCGCGTCGTCGATCATCCGCTCGTGCAGCACAAGCTGACCCTGATGCGCGACAAGACGGTGTCAACCAAGGGCTTCCGCCAGTTGATGAACGAGATCGGCATGTTGCTCTGCTACGAGGTCACGCGCGAATTGCCGCTCGAACTCGTCGAAGTCGAAACGCCGATCGCCAAGACGATGAAGCCGACCATCGCCGGCAAGAAACTGGTCTTCGCGCCGATCCTGCGCGCCGGCGTTGGCTTTCTCGAAGGCATGCTCAATCTGGTGCCGAGCGCCCGCGTCGCGCATATCGGCATCTATCGCGATCCGAATACGCTCAAGGCGGTGGAATATTATTTCAAGGCGCCGGCCGACATCGCGGACCGGCTGGTGATCGTCATGGACCCGATGCTGGCGACCGCCAATTCGGCGGTGGCGGCGATCGATCAGCTCAAAGGCCGCGGCGTCAAGGATCTGCGTTTCGTCTGTCTGCTGGCCGCGCCCGAGGGCGTCGCGCATCTCACAAAATCCCACCCCGACGTGCAGATCTGGACGGCGGCGATCGACGAGCGTCTGAACGATCACGGCTATATCGTGCCGGGACTGGGCGACGCCGGCGACCGGATGTTCGGAACGAAATGAGCGGGCCTCTTCCGCCGTCCCGATCCCGCCCTATCTAGGGGCGACGGGAGAAGCGGCATGATCGACATTTCCAAAGCCGGAACCTATGCGCTGGGCGGGCGCCAGGTGAAGCGCCTCGGCTATGGCGCGATGCAGCTCGCCGGTCCGCATGTCTTCGGTCCGCCCAAGGATCGCGCCCAGGCGATCGTGGTGCTGCGCGAGGCGATCGCCAGCGGCGTCAACCACATCGACACCAGTGACTATTACGGCCCGCACGTCACAAATCAGCTGATCCGCGAGGCGCTGCACCCCTATCCCAAAGATCTGACCATCGTCACCAAGGTCGGCGGCAAGCGCGGCGCCGACGCCTCATGGCTGCCCGCCATCTCGCCGGCCGCGCTGACCAGCGCGATCCATGACAATCTGCGCAATCTTGGCCTCGAGGCGCTGGATGTCGTCAATTACCGCATCATGGGCGACGTTCAACGGCCGAGCGAGGGTTCGGTCGAGCCGCAATTCGCCGTTCTCGCCAAGCTGCAGCGGCAGGGTCTGATCCGCCATCTCGGGATCAGCAATGCGACATCGGCTCAAGTTCGCGAGGCGCGCGCCATCGCCGAAGTCGCTTGCGTGCAGAACATGTATAATCTGGCGCGCCGCGACGACGACGCGCTGATCGACGAGCTCGCGGCGGCCGGAACCGCCTATGCGCCGTTTTTCCCGCTCGGCGGCTTCGCGCCGCTGCAATCGAAGGCGCTTTCGGATGTCGCCGCCAAGCTTGGCGCGACGCCGATGCAGGTCGCGCTGGCCTGGCTCCTCAAACGGTCGCCGAATATTCTGCTGATCCCCGGCACTGCATCGCTCGCCCATCTGCGAGAGAATCTGGCGGTCGCCGAACTCGCGTTGCCCGCGGACGCGCTTGCGGCGCTGAACCGCGTCGGCGCCAAAGGCGCGGCGGCGTGAAGCGAAGCGCAGTGGCGCGGGCCTCCGCGCCCGCGGCCACGGAGGGCCGCGCTACTGCGCCTGTTTCTGCGTCTCGATGCGGAACGGGTGAGCCGGATAGACCCCGAGGATGCGCACCTCGCGCGAATAGAACTCGAGCTCCTCCAGCGCGCGCTTGAGCGGCGCATCTTCGGGATGACCGTCGACATCGGCGAGGAACTGCGTCGCGGCGAACTCGCCCTCGACCATATAGCTCTCGAGCTTGGTCATGTTGACGCCATTGGTGGCGAAGCCGCCGAGCGACTTGTAAAGCGCGGCGGGAACATTGCGCACACGAAAGATGAAGGTCGTCACCATCGCCCCATTGCGCCGCGCCGCCCAGTCGGGCGTCTTGGAGAGAATGATGAAACGCGTGGTGTTATGGGCCTCGTCCTCGACATCGGCGGCGAGCGTCGTCAGCCCATAGATTTCGCCGGCGAGCTTGGTCGCCAGCGAGGCGCGGGTCTTGTCGCGCGCCTCGGCGACTTCGCGCGCCGAACCGGCGGTGTCGCCGGCGACGATGGCCTTGAGCCCATATTGCCGGATGATTTTTCGGCACTGGCCGAGCGCATGAACATGGCTATAGACGGCGTTGAGATCGGCGAGCCTGGCGCCGGGGATCGCCAGCAATTGAAAATGGATCGGCAGGAAGGTCTCGGCGACGATGTGAAGGCCCGAGGCCGGCAGGAGCGCATGAATGTCGGCGACGCGTCCGGCGATCGAATTCTCGATCGGGATCATCGCCAGATCGGCGGCGCCGTCCTGCAGCGCGGCGAAAGCGTCCTCGAAGGTGGCGCAGGCGAGCGGCCGGCAGCCGGGAAAATTTTCCAGACAGGCGATATGCGAATTGGCGCCCGGCTCGCCCTGATAGGCGATGGTCTTGCCGGTCTCGGTGGCAGCGCTCATGACCTTCCTTTCGGCGCGAGCATTTCGCGCGCGCGACGCAGATCTTCGGGCGTATCGACGCCGAGCGGCGCGACATCGACCAGGGCGACGTCGATCCGCATTCCCGCCTCGAGCGCACGAAGTTGCTCGAGCCTTTCGCGCTTTTCCAGCGGCGAGGGCGGCAGCTTGACGAATCGCGCCAACGCCGCGCGCCGATAGGCATAGAGACCGATGTGATGCAGCAGCGGCCCCTCGCCCCAGGGCGCGCTGGCGCGCGAGAAATAAAGCGCGCGCAGCCGGCGTGGACCGACCTCGGTTCCGATCGCCTTGACGACATTCGGATCGTCGCGCTCCTCGGCGCGTTTGATCTCGGTCGCAAGAGTGGCGATATCGACCGCCGGATCGGCGAGCGGACCGACGGCGGCGCGCACCGCCGCGCGCTCGATCGTCGGCAGATCGCCCTGAACATTGACGATCACGTCATGGCGTCCGTCGGGATCATGAGCGCCGAGCGCCTCGAAAATCCGGTCGGAGCCGGAATCATGATCGGCGCGCGTCAGCCGCGCCCGGCCGCCGGCGGCGATCACCGCCTCGACGATCCGCGCGTCGTCCGCCGCCACCAGCACCGGGCCGACATCGGCCTCGACCGCGCGCCGCCAGACATGGACGATCATCGGCTCGCCCCAGATGTCGGCGAGCGGCTTGCCAGGCAGGCGGGTCGAACTCAGACGCGCGGGAACGATGACGATCGGATTGGACATGACGGGGCAAAAACGAGCCGAAAAAATGGGCTCGGCGCCGCGTTTATACGTGTTGCCAAGACAGACGCAAAGCGGCTAATCAGGTCTCCGCTTGGGGCGGCGCGCCGCCTGCCGAATCGTCCGACTGCGGGGCCGTCATTGCAGCTCGAAACCACTAACACCAATAAGATTGCGCTTGCCGTTCTGGGCACGCTGCTCGGGACCATGGTTCTCGGCGTCGCGTCCAATGCGATTTTCGCGCCGATGAAACCGGCCAAGCCCGGCTTCGCGCTGCCTTCGGCCGAGGCTGCGGCGACGCCAGCCGCCGCAACGCCCGCCGCGCCGGCGACGCCGCTGCCCGAACTGCTCGCCAAGGCCGACGCGAGCAAGGGCGAGACCTACGCCAAGGCCTGCCAGGCCTGCCATAGCTTCGAGAAGGGCGGGACCGCCAAGGTCGGTCCGCCGCTCTGGGGCGTGGTCGGCCGCCCGATCGCCTCGATCGCCGGTTTTTCCTATTCCGACGCGCTCAAGACGATGGGCGGCGACTGGACCTATGAGAAGCTGAACGACTGGATCACCAAGCCGTCGGCGATGGCGTCGGGCACCAAGATGGCCTTCCCCGGCGAGTCCGACGCAAACCGCCGCGCCGACATTCTCGCCTTCCTGCAGAAACAGTCGGACAGCCCGGTCCCCTTCCCGAAATGAAGGCGAGCGTCGCGCTCCACGGAACGGGAAACTGGCCGGGAATTTCCTGAGACAGGTTCGGACCTGTTGCTGAGGCGCGCCCAAGCGTCATTCCCGCGGAAGCGGGAATCCAGTTTTAGCGACGACTACGTTTGAGACCCCTGGATGCCCGCTTACGCGGGCATGACAGGAGCGGAGACGCCCGCGTCGCGGGCTCCTCAGGACGAGGAGAAGCGCGTTCGCGCTTCTCAGCCCTTGTTCTTTTGATAGATGTCGATGAACACGGCGGCGAGCAGCACGATGCCCTTGACCACCTGCTGCCAATAGATGCCGAGACCGTAGATCGACATGCCGTTGTTCATCACGCCCATCACGAAGGCGCCGATGACGACGCCCATCACCTTGCCGACGCCGCCCGAAGCGGAAGCGCCGCCGATGAAACAAGCGGCAATGACGTCAAGCTCGAAGGAGAGGCCGGCGCTCGGCGTCGCCGAGTTGAGGCGGGCCGCAACGATCAGGCCGGCGAGCCCCGCCAACACGCCCATGTTGACGAAGGTGAGGAAGATGAGGCGCTCGGTGCGAATGCCCGAGAGCTGCGCGGCGAGCCGATTGCCGCCCAGCGCGTAGATGCGGCGGCCGACCGTCATGCGCGTGGTCACGAAGGCGTAGATCAGGATCAGCACCAGCATGATGATCAGAACTTCCGGCAGGCCCTTCCATTGGGCGAGCTGGTAGCTGAAGAACAGCACGAGAGCAGAGAAGATCGCGGTTCTGCCGGCGAACAGCGCGAAGGGTTCGACGTCCATCGCTTCGGCGCGTGCGCGCTGCCAGCGACGCAAGCCGCTGAGGATCATGATCGCCACCGCGAGGATGCCGATCGCCATCGTGCCGTAGCGGAAATGCGAATCGCCGATCAGCGCGTGCAAGGCGGGAATGTTGGTCAGCTCGGGCAGGAAGCCGGCGCTGATGTCCTGGAATTCGCGCGGGAAGGGTCCGACGAACTGACCGAGCAACAGGTTGCCGGTCAGGCCGCGAAAGATCAGCATGCCGCCAAGCGTCACGATGAAGGCGGGAATCCTCGCATAGGCGACGAAATAGCCCTGCATGCAGCCGATCAAGGCGCCCAGCACCAACGAGACTAAGACCGCGACTTCCCAGGACGTCTTCACGTCGACGTCGAGAATGGGCATGTGAAACCCGACCATCATCGTCGCCGCGACGCCGCCGACGAAGCCGACGATCGAACCGACCGAAAGATCGATGTTGCCGCTGACGATGATCAGCAGCATGCCGAGCGCCATAATGACGACGTAACTGTTCTGCAGGATGAGGTTGGTCAGATTGAGCGGAGCGATCGAGACGCCGTTGGTGAGGAAATAGAAGAATCCCATGATCACCAGGAGCGAGAAGAGCAGCCCGTAGTCGCGCAGGCTGCTGCTCCAGACTGCGGCGCGCGCCTCGGCTTCTTCCGATCCAGGGAGCGGCGTGGCTTCGTGCTTCATTGGACGGTTCCGTATTCTCGCATGATCGACGCCATGATTTTTTCCTGGGTCGCGCCGGCGGCTGGCATCTCGTCGACGAAGCGCCCTTCGTTCATGACATAGATTCTGTCGCAGATGCCGAGCAGCTCAGGCATCTCCGAAGAGATCATGATCACGCCTTTGCCGGCGTCGGCCAGCTCGTTGATGATCGTGTAGATCTCGTATTTGGCGCCGACATCGATGCCGCGCGTCGGCTCGTCGAGGATCAGCACCTTGGGCTGGGCGAACAGCCATTTGCTGAGCACGACTTTTTGCTGATTGCCGCCCGAAAGATTGAGCGCTCGCTGGAAAATGCCGGAGGAGCGAATCTTCAGCGACGTGCGATAGCGATTGGCGACCTGTTGCTCGCGCGCGTCGTCGATGACGCCGCGCCAGGCGACTGCTGGCAGGTTAGCGAGTGTGACATTGTTTTTGATGTCTTCGTTGAGCACCAGGCCGAGGGTTTTGCGATCTTCGGTGACATAGGCGACGCCGACGGCGACCGCCTTCTGGATCGACGAGATGTCGATCGCCGCGCCGTCCATGAAGGCTTCGCCTCTGACGTTGCGGCCATAGGCGCGGCCGAACACGCTCATCGCTAGCTCCGTACGGCCCGCGCCCATCAGGCCGGCGATGCCGACGATCTCACCGCGATTGACATGCAGATCGACCGATTTGATCACTTCGCGACCGGCGTGGATCGGATGCTCGACCCGCCATTTCTTGATCTCGAACAGCGTCTCGCCGATCTTGGGCTGGCGCTGGGGATAGCGGTCGGACATTTCGCGACCGACCATGCTCTTGATGATGCGGCCTTCGCTGATCTTCTCGCTGTGGCAGTCGATGGTCTCCACCGTCGTGCCGTCGCGCAGAACGGTGATCGAGTCGGCGACCTTGGCCAGCTCATTGAGCTTGTGCGAGATCAGGATCGAGGTGATGCCCTGGTTGCGGAATTCGACCAGCAGCTTGAGCAGCGCGTCGCTGTCGGCTTCGTTGAGCGAGGCGGTCGGCTCGTCGAGGATCAGCAGCTTGACCTGCTTGGCGAGCGCCTTGGCGATCTCGACCAATTGCTGCTTGCCGATGCCGAGATTGGTGATCAGCGCCGTCGGCGGCTCCTTGAGGCCGACTTTCTTCAATAGCGCCTTGGCGCGATTGTAGGCCTGCGACCAGTTGATGACGCCGAACTTGGCCGGCTCGTTGCCGAGAAAGATATTCTCGGCGATCGAGAGCAGCGGCACCAGTGCCAGCTCCTGATGGATGATGATGATGCCGACATGCTCGCTGTCGGCGATGCGGTCAAAACGGCGTGTCTCGCCTTCGTAGACGATTTCGCCTTCATAGGAGCCGAAGGGGTAGACCCCGCTCAGCACCTTCATCAGCGTCGATTTGCCGGCGCCGTTTTCGCCGCAGATGGCGTGGATCTCGCCCTGCTTCACCACCAGATTGACGTCGCGCAGCGCTTTTACGCCGGGAAACGTCTTGGTGATGCTCCGCATTTCCAAAATGGCGTTCATCGCATACCCGGCCGATTCCGCGGACCATTCGCGCCACAACGCGCAGGCTGCGCAAAATACACCAAAACCCCCGCGCCGTCTCCGGCGCGGGGGCTCTGTTCCTCAGTCGATCACTTGAGCTGATCGGCCTTGTAGTAGCCGGTGTCGATCAGCGCCGACTGCACGTTGGAGGCGTCGACCGCCACCGGGACGAGCAGGTAGGACGGAACGACCTTGACGCCGTTGTTGTAGGTCTTGGTGTCGTTGATTTCCGGCTCCTTGCCGGAAAGAACGGCGTCGACCATGTTGGCGGCGACCTTGGCGAGTTCGCGGGTGTCCTTGAACACCGTCGAGTACTGCTCGTGGGCAAGGATCGACTTGACCGACGGCAGCTCGGCGTCCTGGCCCGAGATGACCGGCATCGGCTGGTCCTTCGAGCCGTAGCCGACGCCCTTCAGCGACGAGATGATGCCGATGCTCAGGCCGTCATAAGGCGAGAGAACCGCATCGACATGCTTGTTGGTGTAGTAAGCGCTCAGGATGTTGTCCATGCGCGCCTGGGCGGTGGCGGCGTCCCAACGCAGGGTCGCAACCTTGTCCATGCCCATCTGCTTGGACTGGACGACGAGAACGCCCTTGTCGATCTGCGGCTGCAGGACCGACATCGCGCCATTGTAGAAGAAGAAGGCGTTGTTGTCGTCAGCCGAACCGCCGAACAGTTCGATGTTGAAGGGGCCAGCCTTGCCCGCATCGACGCCGAGGCCGTGCAGGATGCTGGTGGCCTGGAGTACGCCGACCTTGAAGTTATCGAAGGTGGCGTAATAGTCGACGTTGGCCGAGCCGCGGATCAGGCGGTCATAGGAAATGACCTTGATGCCGGCGTCGTGGGCCTTCTGCAGAGCGTCCGAGAGCGTCGTGCCGTCGATCGCCGCGATCACCAGGACTTTCTCCTTCTTGGTGATCATGTTCTCGACTTGCGCGAGCTGGTTCGGAATGTCGTTGTCGGCGTACTGCAGGTCGGTGTTGTAACCCTTGCTCTGCAGAACCTTGACCATGTTGTCGCCGTCGGCGATCCAGCGCGCCGAGGACTTCGTCGGCATCGCAATGCCGATCGTGGCTTTGTCGGCTGCGTTGGCGACGCCGCCAAGGGCGATAAGCCCGAGCGCAACCGCAGCCGCGAACGAATGAAGTTTCATGCGTAACCTCCCTAGGAACAACTCGAGAAATTTTTTTACCCGAACGGCGCAAACGTACGGCGGCGAGAAAGAAAACCGCCCCCCGGCGGTCAATCGTCGTCGCTCGAAAACTGCGTCGCCCGGCTAACTAGTTGGAAATCGTTACGACAGTCAAATGCGAAAACTAGCGTTTCCTATGCAATTCTGATATATCGTTGTTTCGGACAACGACAGAGGAATCGAGGCGCGATGAGCAGGAAGCCTGCCGCCTCGACAGGCGCGGCGCGAATCGGGCGACGTCGCACGCCTCCGCCCGAGGCTGCAGGCGGGCGGCTCAAGCTCAGCCATCTGCGACTGATCGTCGCGATCGCCGACTCCGGCATGGTCAGCGCCGCCGCTCAGGCGGTTGGCATGTCGCAACCCGCCGCTTCGCGCATGATCGTCGAAATCGAGCGGCTGTTGAAAGCGCCGCTATGCGAGCGTCTGTCGCGCGGCGTGCGGCTGACCCCGCTCGGCCAGGCGCTCGCGCGCCACGCCCGCTCGGTGCTGCTGGTGCTGGCCCAGGCCGAGCGCGAAGTCGCCGATCTGCGGGCCGGGCGACGCGGGGTCGTCTCGCTGGGAACCGTCGCCGGGCCGGCGGTCGATCTCGTCGCGCCGGTGATGGGGCGGGTGCGCGCCGCCGCGCCCGATCTCGAAGTCGAAATCCGCATCGACAGCTCGAACAATCTGGCGCGCGAGCTGCTCGCCTCGAGGCTCGATTTCATCATCGCCCGCGTCCCCGACGAATTCGACGCGCAGGCTTTCGAGAGCGTCGTGATCGGCGTCGAACAGGCGCATCTGCTCGTTCGCCGCGATCACCCGCTGATCGGCCGGCGAACGCTGACGCTGGCCGATGTCGGCGCCTATGAATGGGTGATGCAGCCGCGCGGAACGCCGTTGCGCCGGGCGGTCGATGTTCTTTTCCGGTCGGCGAACATCGACCCGCCGCGCCGCTTTCTCACCACCACCTCGATCTTTCTGACGATGATGCTGGCGGCCAGCTCCAATGCGATCGGGCCGCTCGCGATCGGCGCGGCCCGTTTCGCCAGCGAGTCGATGGCGCCGGGGCGTCTGGCGATCCTGAAAACCGACTTTTCGCTCGTCGTGCAGCCTTACAGTCTGATCGCGATGCGCAACCGCCCGCTCTCGCCGGCCGCCCAGGCGGTCTATGACATCATTCTCAGTCAGGCGCTGCCGGGGAGCGGGCGCAAGACTTAGCCGCCGAACCCGCTATCCTCAGTGCGACATGAAGATCGGCGCGGTCGGCTGGCGCAGCAGATCGAGACTGACGCTACCGAACAGCATCTCGGACAGGCGCGAATGGCCGAAGGCCCCGGCGACGATCAAATCGGCGTCCTGGGTGTCGAGATCGGCGAATAGCGCCTCGATCGCCGAGGTCTCGCCGCTGTCGCTCCATTCGGAAATCTGCGTCGCGACGCCATGACGTCCCAGATGATCGGCCAGGCGCTGCGAGGAGGCGCGCAGGTCGCCGTGGCGGCCCGAGAAGGCGAAAATCGTCACCTTCTGCGCTTTTTCGAGCAGCGGCATCGCCTCATGCACGGCGCGCAACGCCTCGCGGCTGGTGTTCCAAGCGATGACGACCTTCTCGCCGACCGGGCCGAAGGTCCACTCCTGCGGCAGGATCAACACCGGTGCGCCGGCTTCATGCAACAGACCTTCAGGCACTTCGTCGCGCACGTACTTGCGCGTTTCCCCTTCTGCCCGCGAAGCGACGATGAGATCGACGCATTGGAGCTGATCGCGGGCGAGCGGCGCCTCGCTGTCGATGAATTGCGCCGACAGGCCCGCCGTCCGGGTCGCCGCCTCGAATTCCGCGCCGACGCGCCCGGCGTCGTCGCCGTTTCGGGCCTTCGGCAGATTGGCGTCGACGCCGATCAGCCGCGCGCCATGCATCTTGGCCAGAGTCGCTGCGAGGCGCAGCCGGTCGCCAGAGCCCTCGGCGGCGTCGAGATAGACCATGATGTCCTTGTAAGCCATGAAGCCCTCCCTCGTCGGGCGCGCCGCGCATCGGATCGCGTCGGATTATGGTTGGCGAGCTTTAAGCGGGCGCACGCGGATGTGTCAGACCAAGGAAACGTCTTCGGCCGGCCTGGCGTTCCTTACGAGCCGCGACGCTTGATCGGCGGGCCTGAATCGGGCATAGGAGCGCCCTGCCAATTTCGCCGTGGGTCTCGCCCGCAGCTTTCCGAGGTTTCTGGGTGCTCCCATGAAGGTCCGCAACTCTCTCAAATCCCTGCGCAATCGTCACCGCGACAATCGTCTGGTGCGTCGCAAGGGCCGTGTCTACATCATCAACAAGACCCAGAAGCGCTTCAAGGCGCGTCAGGGCTGACGCGTCCCGTCAGGCCGGGCCGAATTCCCGGGCCGATTCTGCGATCGTCTTTTTTGACCGGCGCATCGGGGAGCCTTAAGCTTCCGCGATGATTGGCCGTTTCATCTTTGTGGGCCTCTGCGCATTGGCGCTCGCCGCCCCGGCTCTGGGCGAGGAGACGCCCGCCCCGCCTGCGCCTGAGGCCGCCGCCCCAGAGGCGCCGACCGCCGACGCCCCCCAAGCTTCGACCGCCATCGACGACGCTTCGCTCGAAGCGCTCTACGCGCGGCTCGCCAAGGCCAAGGACTCCGACGAAGCGGACGGACTCGTCGCCCGCATCGACCGGCTCGACCGGCGTTCCGGTTCCGACACCGACGATCTCCTGCTTGCTCGCGCCGCCGCGGCGCTGGAGGGCGAGAAGAGCGACGTGGCGCTGCAACTGCTCGACGCCGTGGTGGCGCTCAACCCGGGATGGGCGGAAGCCTGGTCGTTGCGCAGCGACGCGCATTTTGGCGCGGGCCAAACCAACGCCGCGATGATCGATCTGGGGCGAGCTCTCGCCGACGATCCGCGACACTTGCGGGCGCTCGCCAATCTGGGCGCGATGATGGAGAACGCCGGGCGCCGCGAGGACGCACTGAAAGTCTACGAGCGCGGGCTTGAGATCGCGCCACTATGGACGCCATTGCGCGAGGCGGCGGAGCGCGTTCGCGCGGCGCTCGCCGGTCAGGCGCTTTGATCCCCATTCAATGATCCTGGTCATCGAAGCGATCGTCGCGGCCGCGCTCTGGCTCTTCACCGCGATTGGCGCGCGCGTCATCGCCCGGCGCTTCCCCTTGGTCGGTCAACGCGTTTTCGTCGCGCCCGACTGCGCCATCCATGTCGTCGAACGTGAGCCGCTTGGCGAGGAACGCGGCGCCGTGCTGCTCGTCCATGGCGCGTCGGGCAATTTTGGCGATCTCGACCTCGCGCTGTCGGCGCGCCTGACGGCGCTCGGCTTTCGCGTTTTCGCCGTCGACCGACCCGGCCACGGCTGGAGCGACCGGTTGAAAGCGAATGCGGCCTCGCCAATCGCGCAAGCCAAGGCCCTGCGTGCGGCGCTGGCCGCCCGCGGCGTGAAACAGGCGATTGTCGTCGTTCACTCGCTCGCCGGCGCGCTCGGCCTTGCGATGGCGCTCGAAGAGCCCGATTTCGTTAGAGGGTTAGCGCTGCTCTCGCCGGTGAGCCATCCCTGGCCCGGCGGCGTCGACCTCTCCTACACAATTGCGGCGTCGCGATTTTTCGGACCGCCGTTTCGCCACGTGATCGTCATGTCCGCAGGGCTCGCGCTGATGCGCCGCGGCGTGCGCTCGGTTTTCGCGCCCAAGCCGGTTCCGCCCAATTATATCGTCGCCACCCGCACGCCGCTGGTGCTGCGCCCGCTGCATTTTCGCGCCAATGCCGAAGACGTCGTCGCGATGAAGGGCCATGTCACGGCGCTGTCGCCGCGCTACGGAGAAATTCGCGCCCCGACAACGATCGTCACCGGCGACCATGACGGCGTGGTCTACGCTCATATTCATTCGCTCGGCTGCGAGCGCGACATTCCCGGCGCAACGCTTCACGTGCTGCCGGGGATCGGTCATTCGCCCCATCACAGCGCGCCCGAGCGCGTTGTCGCGGCGATCCTCGAAGTGGAGGGGCGCGCGCTCAGCGCGGAACGGCGCCAGCCCGACGCCGCGCCCACGCCGGCATGACATAGCGCGCGACGAGCGCGTCGAGCGACCAGGCGCCGGGGCCAAGCGCGGCAAGCGCGAAGAGGCCGCCGGCGATGGCGAGGTCCTTATGAAGCTCGAGCACATCGTTATAGTCGCCGCCGCTGTGGAACAGGACCGCGGTTAACACCGAATACAGACCCAGGGCGACGGCGAGCGGACGGGTCGCGAGACCGGCCGCCAGCGCCAACCCACCCGCCAGTTCAAGCGCGATCGCCAGCGGCAGCAGCCGCGGCTCGACCCCGAACTGCGCCATATAGGACTGGACATCGGCGTAAGCCGCGATCTTGCCCCAGCCTTCGGGGACGAACAGCCAGGCGACGAGCAGCCGCGCCGCCAGCGCGGCGAAGTCGCGAACGACCTGGGCGCGCATGAGACGGGCGAGGGGATGCGGCAATTCGGTCTGCATCGGAGACGGCCTTCCGGACAAATCGACGACAAGAAACGGCGCGCGGGAACGGCCGCGCGCCGCCTTCGCCTAGGCGCCGCCCGGATGGGCGATCGCGTCGGAGAGGTCCTCGTATTCCTCGCATGAAGTCGATCCGCAGATCTTGGCGATGGTGGTGAGCTGATCCTTGGCGAGATCGACCTTGCCTTGCAGCACATAGGCCTCGCCGAGATATTCGCGCACCTGCGCATAGTTCGGGTCGATCGCCACCGACTTCAGATAGAAGGCGATGCCTTCATCGAGATGGCCAAGTTTGCGGGTCGCATGGCCGCGATAATTGAGGGCGCGCGCGGTGTTGGGATCTTTCAGCAGATCAAGGGTCTGCAAGTCCTCGTCATAGCGCTCCGCCTTGTCGAGGGCGAAGGCGTATTCGACGATCTGGTCGTCGGGAAGAACGTCGCTCTTCATCGTCAGGCAGCGTTTGGTCTTGACGTCCCAAATCTGGCCTTTCGGACAGGTGGTGAGGTCTTCCTGCTCGGTGTGCTGCGGGCCGGTCCCGCCGCCTCCGCCGCCGCCACCGCCACCGCCTCCGCCGCCACCACCCCCGCCTCCCCCGCCACCACCGCCGCCGCCGGCGGCGAACGCGTAGGGCGCGGCCGCGCCAAGCGCGACGGCGAGCGCGGCCGAGGTTAGAATTCGCCGAGCGTCGATTTGAAAGTCAGTGCGCATTGGGTCAGTCTCCTCTTTGGCGACGCGACATCAACACGCGTGGGGCGCGACTTATTCGGTCGCCCCGTGCGCGAGCGGGCGAAAGATGGGCGACCAATCCCGAAACGAGGTGCGCGGCGGACTGGAGGCGCATCTGGCGCGGCTCTGGCGCTATGGCCTGTCGCTGTCGGGCGCCCGCGACGTCGCCGAGGATCTGGTCCAGGCGACCTGCCTCCGGGCGATCGAACGGGCCGACCAATTCGAGGCCGGCACGCGGCTCGACCGCTGGCTCTTCGCGATCCTGCGCTCGATCTGGTTCAACGAGAGCCGCGCGCGGCGGGTGCGGGCCGGCGAAGGCGTACTGGACGCCAGCGAAGCGCTGAGCGTCGACGGCGCGCATGAAATCGAAACGAATATTTCGGCCGGCCAAGTGTTGAGGGCTATTGGGGCATTGCCATCGGCGCAACGCGAGACGGCGCTGCTGGTCTATGTCGAGGGCTATTCCTACCGCGAGGCGGCCGAACTTCTGGGCGCGCCGATCGGCACCGTGATGAGCCGCCTGGCGGCGGTGCGCGCGAAGCTGACCGGAGCGCGCGAAACGAAGGACGCATGAGCGTGGCGACCAGGGAAGAAGATGACCGCGAACTGACCGCCTATCTCGATGGCGAACTCGACGCGGGCGAGCGGCAAACGCTCGAGGCGAGGCTCGCGATGGATGCGAGCTTACGCGAGCGGCTGGAGGCGCTGCGCGACGCCGGCGACAGTCTCCGCGGCGCTTTCGACACATTGCTCGACGCGGCGCCGCTGGCTGCGATGCGCGCACGGCTCCAGACACGCGTTGCCGCGAGCGGCGCGCCGCGCTGGCGTTTTCGCGCCGCCGCGATCGCCGCCGGCGTGGCGCTCGTCGCCTTTCTCGTTGGCTTCGGCGCCGGACATTGGGGCCCCGGCGAAGAACTCGCCGACCGCGACGATTGGCGCCAGTCGGTCACCGAATATATGGCGCTCTATACGCAGGAAACCTTCGGCCAAACGCCCTCGCCGCAGCTCGGCGAGGAACTGGCCTCGCTCTCGCAACGGCTCGACACGCCGCTCGATAGCGACCGCCTGAAGGTCGACGACCTGTCGCCGCGCCGCGCCGAATTGCTGCAATATGACGGCGCGCCGCTAGGCCAGATCGGCTATGTCGACGGCGCGACGCCGATCGCCTTCTGCATCCTGCGCGACGGCGAAGTGGATTCGGCCTTCGCGGCGTCCTCGCATGACGGATTCGCCGTCGCCTCATGGGCGCAAGGCGGACGCGGTTTCATGCTGATCGGCAAGATCCCGCTTGAGCGATTGACGGCGCTGGCGCGCGCGCTGAAAGACAAGACCGGATGACGACCACGCCGTCTGGCGGCGCTAGACGGCGCCGCCGTCGGGACCGACCCGGGTGATGCGTAGCGTGTTGGTCGCGCCGGGCGTGCCGAAGGGCACGCCGGCGACGACGATCACCCTTTCGCCGACGCCGACGAAGCCGACGATATAGGCGTGGCGGCAGGCGCGGTCGGCCATGTCGCGCTCGTCGCGCGCATCCTCGGCGACGACCGCATGAACGCCCCAGGCGAGCGCCAGACGCCGCGCGGTGGCGACATTGGGCGTCAGCGCCAGGATCGCCGAGCGCGGCCTTTCGCGCGCGATATGCAGGCAGGTCGTGCCGGAGGAGGTCCAGGCGCAGATCACCTTGGTGCCGAGCGTCTCGGCGACGTCGCGCGTCGCCTCGGCGATCGCGTCGGAGCCGGTGCGCTCGGCCGCGTCGCGCTGCGCAGCGATAATCGCCGGATAGATGCTCTCACCTTCGACAGTCTCGGCGATGCGGTTCATCGTCGCCACCGCCTCGATCGGATATTGGCCCGACGCGCTCTCGGCCGACAGCATCACGGCGTCGGCGCCCTCGAACACCGCGGTCGCGACGTCGGAGACTTCGGCGCGGGTCGGCACCGGGGCGGTGATCATCGATTCGAGCATCTGGGTCGCCACCACCACCGGCCGGCCGAGGCGGCGCGCCAGGCGGGTGATGGTTTTCTGCAGGCCGGGCACGCATTCGAGCGGCATTTCCACGCCGAGATCGCCGCGCGCCACCATCACCGCGTCGGAGACCTCGATAATTTCGGCGAGCCGCGCGATCGCCTGCGGTTTCTCGATCTTGGCCATCACACGGGCGCGGTCGCCGGCGATCGCCTTCACCTCGGTCACGTCTTCGGGCCGCTGCACGAAGGAGAGCGCGATCCAGTCGATGTCCTCTACGAGGGCGGCGGCGAGATCGGCGCGGTCCTTTTCGGTCATCGCCGAAGTCGGGATCGTCGTGTCGGGCAGGCTGACGCCCTT
>SSMV01000089.1 GCA_004799435.1 Bradyrhizobium sp. | reverse complement strand
CCCCAGAAGGGCGCCTATGATGCGATCATCGTCGCGGTCGCCCATGACGAGTTCAAGGCGCTGGGCGGGGCCGGCATCCACGCCTATGGCAAAACCCGCCACGTCGTTTACGATCTCAAATACGTCCTGCCGCCCGACCAGTCCGATCTTCGGCTTTAGGTCGCCGGGCGGCCTTGGCCGACATCCCTCGAAAAATTCATCAAGAATTTGAATTTGGATATTTTCCGAAGCGGACCGCAATGGTAATGGCGTCTAGCCTTTATTGCTGGCGCGAATAGGGACGTGGGCAGGTGGCATTCCTCGCTGAAGGCGATCTGAGCGTTTCTGGCGTCACCAAGGACGTTTTTTCGACCGCCGAACCCAAACGCGAAATTTTCACGAAGTCGGGCGCGGCGTTCGGACCGCGACCGCCGCTTTATTCGCGGATCCGCTTTCAACTCCCCGGCGCTTTGCTCCTGGCGGTCGGCGTGCCGCAGCTCACCACCCAAGGCGCGACATGGCCGGGTCTCGCCTCGCCTTCGGTCAACACCGCGATCGGCATGATCGCGGCGATCGGCGGCGGCTATTACGCGCTGCGCAAGATCTCGAATCTGCCGAACATGCGCGAAGTCGGCTCGGTCATTCCGGTCTTTACCGCTTCGTTCCTCGTGCTGATGGCGGCGTTCTTTCTCGTCGGTCTCGAATATTCGCGCACCGCGGTCGTCGCGAGCTATCTCATCACCATCGTCTGGTTCACCGGCGTGCTGATCGCCGCGCGGCGCGCGCGCAAGCGCCAATTCGTGCTGGTGCCGGTCGGCGACACGCGCTCGGTGCTCGGCTTGCCGGGCGCAACATGGCGCGTCGTCGATTCACCGGAAACGCTGCCTACGCCATGCGACGCCGTCGTCGCCGATCTGCACGCGCAGATCCCGGCGCGCTGGCAATTGTTTCTCACCTCCTGCGCGCTGGCGGGCATTCCCGTTTACCACCACAAGGACGTTCGCGAGGCGATCACCGGGCGGCTCGAGATCGAGCATCTCTCCGAGAATATGCTGCTCTCCCACAATCCGCTCGACGGCTACAGCACGCTCAAACGCGCGATCGATTTCGTGACCGCGGCGATCGCGGCCGTCTTGCTCGGGCCTTTCCTGATTGCTGTGGCGATCCTCGTCCGGCTCGATTCCAAGGGCCCTGCCCTGTTTCGTCAGGAACGTCTGACGCGCGGCGGCAAGACCTTCGCGATCTACAAGTTCCGCACCATGGCGGTCGACAGCGCGCGACCCGGCTCGCGCCAGGACGCCATTACGGTCGATGGCGATCCGCGCATCACGCGACTGGGCGCGCTGCTTCGCGCTTCGCGCATCGACGAACTGCCGCAGATCATCAACATCCTGCGCGGCGAAATGAGCTGGATCGGTCCACGTCCCGAGGCCGTGCCGCTGGCCAATTGGTATCAGGAGCAACTGCCCTTCTACCAATATCGCCACATCGTGCTGCCCGGCATCTCGGGCTGGGCCCAGGTCAATCAGGGGCATGTGACCGACCTCGAGCAGGTGCTGGGCAAGCTTCACTATGATTTTTTCTACATCAAGAATCTTTCGATCTGGCTCGACATTCTGATCGTGCTCAAGACCGTCAGAATCATGCTGACCGGAATGGGCGCGCGCTGACGCGGAACGCGAGATGACGATCGTCCCCGGCGCCAATGGGTCCGCCAATCCCGCGGCGGCGATCGCCTATCACGACACGCTCGCCGAAGGCTGGGCCCGGCGCTATGAGAGCGGCGGCTTCAAGCGGCGTGCCGAGTTTTTCCTCCACGAGGTTTTGCCGAGGGCCGCGGTTGGCGGCAGGTGGCTGGACATTGGCTGCGGCAGCGGGGTTTTCAGCCGCATGCTCGCCGCCGCCGGCGCGAAAGTGACCGGCGTCGACGGCTCGGCGGCGATGATCGAAGCGGCCAGAGCGATCCCTTCTTCCGGCGCGTCGCCGCGCTATGAAGTCGAAACCATCGAGACGCTCGCCCGCGCCGGCGACGGCTATGACGGCGCGCTCTTTCTCAGCGTTCTGGAATATCTCGACGATCCCAAAGGCGCGCTGGCCGCGGTCGCTGAGCGGCTGCGTCCGGACGGGCTTCTGATCCTTTCCGCGCCGAACCGGCGTTCCGGCCTGCGCCTTCTGCAAAGAAGCCTGCGGGCCCTATCGTCGATCTTCGGATCGCGAGCCTTCCCCTATCTCGAGACTTCGAAAGGCGCCTGGTCGCACGGCGAACTCATCGCGCTTGCGACGGGCGCCGGACTGCCCTGCGAGGCCGCGCTTGGTTTCGATCCCGTCGCGCCGCGCAGCCTGTGGCCCGTCGTTTCGCCCAGTCTCTGGTTCCTCTTGTGTCGCAAAGGCGCGGCCGCGTGTTGACAAGGGGACCGTTTTCTCCCTGATAGCGGCTTTCCGGCCGAGAAGATCGATGTGCGGAATCAACGGTCTATTCGCCTATAACGGTCCAGCGGTCGATCTCGACGAGCTGCGCCGCACGCGCGACCGCATGGCCCATCGCGGTCCCGACGGAAGCGGCGAATGGGTGGGCGAGGACGGCCGCCTAGCCTTCGGCCATCGCCGACTGGCGATTGTCGATCTGACCGACAGCGGCATTCAGCCGATGGCGAGCGCCGACGGCACGATCGTCGTCACTTACAATGGCGAAATCTATAATTTCCCCGAACTTCGCGCCGAGCTTGAGTCGCGCGGCTGCGTCTTCAAAAGCCGATCGGACTGCGAAGTTCTCATCCATCTCTATCGGCTTCATGGCCGCGCGATGCTGGGGATGCTGCGCGGCATGTTCGCCTTCGCGCTCTGGGATACGCAGGCCCGGCGTCTGTTGCTGGCGCGCGATCCTTACGGCATCAAGCCGCTCTATTACGCCGACGACGGACGCTGCCTGCGCTTCGCTTCCAGCGTCAAGGCGCTCGTCGAATGCGGCGCTGTCTCGAGCGCTCCGGATTCGGCGGGCGTGGCGGGGTTCCACCTCTTCGGCAATGTGCCGGAGCCCTTCACTTGCTACAAGGCGATCCGCGCCGTGCCGGCGGGCGCTTCGCTCGTCGTCGACGCCGAGGGCGTCGGAGCGCCGCAAGCTTATTTTTCGCTCGCGCGCATTTATCGCGAGGCCGAGGACGCCTCGCCGCCGCAGGATGTGGCCGAGTCTTTCCGCCATAGCGCGCTCGACAGTGTGTGCGCGCATATGATGTCCGACGTACCGGTCGGCGTCTTCCTCTCGGCTGGCGTCGATTCCGGCGGTCTCCTTGGATTGATGCGCGATTGCGGCCAGCAATCGATCCAAACCGTGACCCTCGCCTTCGAGGCTTTTCGCGGCGGCCCGCAGGACGAATCCTCGCTGGCGGCCAACATCGCGCGCCAATATGACGCGCAATCGACCATCCGCTGGGTCGATAAGGCCGAATTCAAAAACGATCTGCCAAAAATTCTCGCGGCGATGGATCAACCGAGCATCGACGGCGTCAACACCTGGTTCGTCGCCAAGGCGATGCGCGAACTTGGGTTGAAAGTCGCCGTCTCAGGCATGGGCGGCGACGAGTTGCTGGGCGGCTACAGCACATTCGCGCGACTGCCGCGGATCGTGCGTGCGCTCGGCTTCCTGCGCCACCTTCCCGGCCGCAAGGCGATCGGCGAAGCGGCTCTCGCCCTCTCGCAGCGCGCCGGTCTGAAGCTTCATCCGAAATCGGCGGGATTGCTCGAACTCGGTCCGACGTTCGCCGGCGCCTATCTGCTTCAGCGCGGGGTCTTCCTGCCCGGCGAACTTGGCGAGGCGATGGGAGACCGCGACTTCGCCGCCGAAGGTCTCGCCGCGTTGCAACCGCTCGCGGCGATCGCGCAGGCGCTGGCGCCGGAACCGCGGTTCGACTTCGGCAAAGTCGCCGTGCTCGAATCGCTTTTCTATCTGCGCAATCAATTGCTGCGCGACGCCGACTGGGCGGGCATGGCGCATAGTCTGGAAATTCGCACGCCGCTCGTCGACAGCGTGCTGGTCGCTCAAGTTGCGCCGCTCTTCGCCCGCGCCTCGACACGCGATGGCAAGCGGTTGCTCGCCAACGCGCCGAGCCGTCCCCTGCCCGCGAGTGTCGTCGAACGGCCGAAGACCGGTTTCGGCATCCCGTTGCGAAGCTGGTTCGACGGCGGCGAGGCGATCGAAGATCGCCTGTGGAGCCGCCATTGGCTGCCACGCCTCGCCAAATCCTACTTGCCGCCGGCGCGTCGCGCTCGCGACGGCGCCGCTCCTTCCGCCACGCAAGCCTTGCAGATGTGAAGGCTCGCATTCATGCGGATCCTGTTCTTCTCCCACTACTATCCGCCCGAAGTGAACGCGCCCGCGTCGCGAACCTCGGAACATTGCCGCGCCTGGGCCGCCAAGGGCCATGGGGTGACGGTCGTCACCTGCACGCCGAACCACCCCAATGGCGTGGCTTACCCCGGCTATCGCAACCGGCTTTATCAGTCCGAATTCATCGACGGCGTGCGCGTGATCCGCATCTGGACGCTGATGGCGCCCAACGCGGGATTCGCGCGCCGCACGCTCAACTACCTGTCTTATCTCTTCGCCGTCGCGCTTGCTCTGCCGTGGCTGCCAAAGGCCGATGTGATCGTCTCGACCTCGCCGCAATTCTTCTGCGGCCTCGCCGGCGGGCTCGCGCGCCTCGTCAAGCGCGCGCCCTGGGTGCTCGAAATTCGCGACCTCTGGCCGGAAAGCATCGTCGCCGTCGGCGCGATGCGCAAAGGCCTCGCGACCCGGTTTCTCGAATGGCTGGAAGGCTTCGCCTATCGGCAGGCCGACGGGATCGTTTCGGTGACCCGCTCCTTCGTTCCCCATATCGCCGAACGTTGCGGCGACCCGGGCAAGATCGCCGTCTTCGTCAATGGCGCGGATTTGAGCGCCTTCGTGCGGCGCGGCGATAGAGGCGCGCTTCGTCGCTCGCTTGGCCTCGAGGGCAGGTTCATCGGCGCCTATATGGGCACGCATGGAATGGCGCATGGGCTCGCGACCATTCTCGACGCCGCCGAAATCCTCAAACACGACGCGCGCATCGCCTTCCTGATGGTCGGCGACGGCGCCGAACGCGCCCACCTGCAGGCCGAGCGCGAGGCGCGCGGCCTCGACAATGTGCTGATCCTCGGCCAGCGCCCGAAGGCGGAAATGCCGGATTTCTGGAGCGCCGCCGACGCGAGCCTGATCCTGCTCAAGCGAAGCGAGACCTTCACCAAGGTGCTGCCGTCGAAAATGGCCGAGGCCATGGCGATGCAATGCCCGATCATTCTCGGCGTCGAGGGCGAAGCGCGCGCAACGCTCGAAGAGGCGCGAGCCGGGATCGCCATCCCGCCCGAGGACGCCCGGGCGCTTGCCGACGCCATGACGGCGCTCGCCGACGATCCGAACCGCGCCGCCGCCTTTGGCCGCGCCGGGCTCGACTATGCGAGAGCGAATTTCGATCGCCGGACAATCGCGGCGCGTTACCTCGATTTCCTCGCCGATGTCGCCGCCCGGCGCCCACTCGCCCATGATCTTCGCGCAGCGAGCGGCGCCAGCGCGCCCGGCGAATGAACGCGGGCGCCGCCTGGCGCGATCTCGCGCGCAATCTCGCCTTCATCCGGCATGTGCCGGCCAGCCAGATTCTGCGGCGGCTGTGGCTTTCACTGCGCCGCGCCTGGCGCGATCGCACCGAATGGCCGGTCAATGTCTGGCGTGGGACCCTGAGCGCCTCCGCGACGCCGCCTCTGCCCCTCTTTCCGCCACGACGCGGAATGATCGCCTTCAAACCGGAAGGCTCTGTCTTCACTTTCCTCGGTCGCACCCACGCGATGCAAGGCGCCGTCAATTGGCAGGCCCCCTCTCTCGCGCCAGCCGACCAATTGTGGCGGATGCATCTGCACTACATGGAATATCTCGAAGAACTCGACGACGCCGCTTTTATGCGGCTGATCGACGAATGGATTGCCGCCAATTCGCCGATGCAGAAAGGCGCCTGGCGGGACAGTTGGAACGCCTATGCCCTGTCGCTGCGCAGCGTCGTCTGGATGCAGCAACTCGCGACGCGCGGGAAACGAGCGCCGACCGCCTTCCTTGCGCGGGCGCGCGGCAGTCTCGCCGAGCAATTGACTTTTCTTGCCGCCAATCTCGAAACCGACATTGGCGGCAATCACCTGATCAAGAACCTTAAGGCGCTGATCTGGGGTTCGGTCTATTTCAAGGGCGAGCCGGCGCTGGCGTGGCGAAAGCTGGCGCTGCGCAAGCTCGGCAAAGCGATTGACCAGCAGGTGCTGTCCGACGGCGTTCACTATGAGCGCTCGCCCTCTTATCACGCCCAAGTCTTCGCCGATCTCCTTGAATGCCGCCACGCCCTGCCCAGCGAAGCCTTGCCGCCAGCGCTCGACGCGACGCTGCGCGCCATGGCGGCGGCGATGCTCGACCTCGCGCATCCCGACGGTTGCGTCGCGCAGTTCAATGACGCCGGTCTGCATATGGCCTATTCGCAGGCGGAGTGTCTCGACGTCTTCGCCGCGCAATTCGGCGTTCGACCGGAACCGCGACCGAGCATCGGCCTTTCGTCAGCCGGCTATTTCGGCCTGCGCGACGGCGGCAATTATCTCATCGTCGATTGCGGAAGGATCGGCCCCGACGCGCTGCCGGCGCATGCGCATGGCGACATTCTGAGTTTCGAATGGTCGGTGGCGGGCGAACGGATCATCGTCGATCCCGGCGTCTATGAATATTCCGCCGGCCCGCGACGCGTAGCCTCGCGCTCGGCTTCGTCCCACAACACGCTTTGTTTCGACGGGGCCGATCAGGCCGAATTCTTCGGCGCGTTTCGTTGCGGCCGAAGGCCCGAAGTCTCGCTGCTGCGTCTGGAATGCGACGACGAGCATCTCCGGCTGGAGGGCACCCACGACGGCTATCTCAGCGCTGGACGCCATGTCCGGCGGTTCGAGGCGTCGCGCCAGCGTCTGGCGATCGTCGACCGCATCGAAGCGACAGCGGCGCGCCGGGCCTCGGCGACGTTCCTCCTGCACCCGGATGTCGCTGTCGCCCTCGCCGGTGAGACGGCGACCCTGACTCGGGGTCAGGCGCGGATCGAGATGCGCTCAAGCGCCAAAATTCTGCTGGAAGATGCTGTCTGGTGGTCGGATTTGGGCTATGAGCGGGCGACGAAACGCTTGCGGCTCGCTTGGCCCGGCGGAAGCGGCGAGATCGCCACCAGCTTCGAAATCCAAACGATAAGCGCCTAGCCCCGGCCGCCGAAAAGACTGCAACAGAGTGCGCGCTTGAAACAGGTTCAGCAAAATTATCGCAGCGGCGAACTGAAGGTCGCCGAAGCGCCCGCCCCGCGCGCTGGCGATGGCGAAGTGCTGGTCGCGACCCGCGTGTCGCTGATCAGTTCAGGCACCGAACGCCAGCTCATGCAATTGGCGAAGTCCTCGCTGCTCGGCAAGGCGGCCGCCCGCCCTGATCTGGTGCGCCGGGTCGTCGCCAATGTCCGCAAGGAGGGCGTGAGGCCGACGCTGGAGAAGGTCTTCGCCAAGCTCGATACGCCCATTCCCCTCGGCTATTCGCTGGTCGGCGAAATCATCGCAATGGGCCGCGACGTCACGGGCCATTCGCTGGGCGACCGGGTCGCCTGCGCGGGGGCGGGCCTCGCCAATCACGCCGAATTCAACGCCGTGCCGAAGAACCTCGTCGTTCCCACGCCGGCCGGCGTCGACGATGAAGACGCGAGCTTCGTCACGCTGGGCGCCATCGCGCTGCAGGGCGTGCGTCTCGCCGCGCCGACGCTTGGCGAATGCGTGGTCGTACTGGGCCTCGGCCTCATCGGCCTGCTGACCGTGCAGGTCCTCAAGGCCAATGGCTGCGTCGTCATCGGCTTCGACCCCAATCCGCAGCGCGCCACCCTGGCGAAGTCGCTCGGCGCCGATGTCGCCGTCAGCGACGATCTGGCGAGCGTCGTTGCGGCGCGCACCGGCGGCCATGGCGCCGATGCGGTCATCATCACCGCCTCATCGAAGTCAAACGAGCCGGTCAACAATGCGGCGGAGATTTCGCGCCTGAAAGGCCGCATTGTCGTCGTGGGGCTGGTCGGCCTGAACATCGAGCGCGAGCCCTTTTATAGGCGCGAGCTGGAACTGCGACTCTCCATGTCCTACGGCCCTGGGCGCGGCGATCCGGCTTACGAACTGGCGGGGCGCGATTACCCATTGCCCTATGTGCGCTGGACCGAACAGCGCAACATGGCGGCTTTTCTCAGCCTGATCGAACAGGGACGCGTGACGCCCAAGGCCTATGTCTCGCATCGTTTCCCGATCGAAGCGGCGGAAAAAGCCTATGAACTGATGGAGAGCGGCGAGCCCCATCTCGCGATCCTCCTGACCTATCCCGACCATGCGTCGCGGGTAGCCCCCGTCGCCACACCGAGCGCGCCGCGGGCGGCGAAATCGGGGCTCGGGGTCGCTTTCATCGGACTGGGCAATTACGCTCGCGCCATGCTGCTGCCGAAGGTTCGCGCGACCGAGGGCGTCAGCCTGACCGCGGTCGTCACCAAGACGGGGATCAGCGCCTCGCATTCCAGGGACAAGTTCGGTTTTGCGATCGCCGCGACCGACCCCGAGGCGGCGATCGGCGACGCGGCGACCGACGCCGTTTTCGTCGCGACGCGGCACAATACCCATGCCGCGCTCGCAGCACGCGCGTTGCGGGCCGGCAAGCATGTCTTCTGCGAGAAGCCGCTGGCGATCGCGGCCGACGAATTGCAGGACGTGATCGCAGCGGCCAAGGCGGGACCGGTGATCCTCGCGGTCGGATTCAATCGCCGCTTCGCGCCCCTGCTGGTCCAGGCCAAGGCGGCGCTTGAGCCGCGCTCCGGCCCGCTGATGATGATCTATCGCATCAACGCCGGCGTTGTGCCGGCGGAGAGCTGGATCCAGACCGACGAGGGCGGCGGCAGAATCCTCGGCGAAGTCTGCCATTTCATCGACAGCCTCACTTATCTCTGCGGCAGTCTGCCCGTCGCCGCCCATGCGGTCTCGGCCGGTGGCCGATCCGACTCTATCGTCGCGACGCTGCAATTCGCCGATGGCTCGACCGGCGCAATCGTCTATTCCGCCATGGGCGATCCAAGCCTGCCGAAGGAACATCTCGAAGCCTTCGCCAATGGCAAGGTCATCCGGCTCGACGACTTCTCGAAACTGACGATCCATTCCGGCGGCAAGGCGCGCATGGTCCGCGGCCGCCAGGACAAGGGCCAGACGCAACTCCTCGCGGCCTTTCTCACGGCGGCGCGCGGGACGGCGGAAGCGCCGATCCCGCTCGCTGAGCTTGAGGCGGTGACGGCGGCGACGCTGGCGGTCGAAGAGGCGTTGCGCAGCCCGTGACCCCGCCGGCCGCTTCCGCGGAGGCCAGTCCGCCTCGCCTGAACGACGCCGGCGCCGCCAAGCTGCCGATCACGGCGATCATTCTCGCCTTCAATGAAGAGATTCATATCGAACGCTGTCTGACGCGCATCGTCGACTGGGTCGAACGGATCGTCGTCATCGACTCCTTCTCGACCGACCGGACGGTCGAAATCGCTACCGGCCTCGGCGCCGAAGTCCTGCAGCGACAATGGAAGAACCACGCCGACCAGTTTCGCTGGGGCCTCGAAGCCGCCGCGCCGGTAACGCCCTGGGTGATGCGCATCGACGCCGACGAATATTTCGAGCCGACCGTTCCAGACGCGCTGCGGGCGATGTTGCCGTCGCTCGACGCCGAGGTCACCGGAATCAATGTGAAGCGGAAATTCATCTTCCGCGAACGCTGGATCCGGCACGGCCGCTACTATCCGACGATCCTGCTGCGCCTGTGGCGGGCGAGCGCCGGCGAGATCGAGCAGCGCTGGATGGACGAACATATCGTCCTGACCAGAGGGCGCGGCGCGCTGCTCGAAGGCGGCGATCTCGTCGATCACAATCTCAATGACCTCGACGCGTGGATCGCAAAACACAATCGCTACGCGACGCTGGCGATGGTGGACTATCTCAATCGCGACTATCGCCTATTCGACGAGGATCGTCGCATCGACGCGATGGACGGCGCCGCCAGACGCAATCGCTTCCTCAAGAATTCCGTCTATGGCCGCATGCCGCTCTATTTTCGTGCGCTCGCTATGTATGTCTATCGCTATGTCTTTCGCCTCGGCTTTCTCGACGGCCGCGCCGGTCTGGTGTTTCATTTCATGCACGGCTTCTGGCTCTTCATGCTGATCGACGCCAAGCTCGACGAGGCGCGCGATTTCATCGCGCGTCACGGCGTCGAGGCTTTCAAGCGCCGCCTCAGCCAGACGCATAACATCGACCTATGACGCAAACGCCGTCCCCCGCGCGCCGCCCCACCGTGCTTGTGTTGCTCGGCTGTTTCTGGCCGGACAATGACGCCAGCGGCCCCAACCAGAGTTTCAAGGCGCTCGCCCAGGCGCTCGGCGAGAGGTTTGAATTTCGTCTGGTGGCTCGAGACCGCCCGACCGACGCGCCTCACCCCTCGGCGGCCAGCGATGAATGGGTAGACCTTGGATTCGCCCGCGTCCGCTATTGCCGCATCGGGCCTTTGGGCGCGATCGGCCTGCGGTCGATCCTCCGCGAGACGCCGCACGATCTCTTATGGCTGAACAGCGTCTTCGACCGTGAATTCACCCTGCCGGCGCTCGCGCTCAGACGCATGGGCGCGGTTCCCCAGAAGCCGACGCTCCTGTCGCCGCGCGGCGAATTTGGCTTCGGCGCGCTCGGCGTCAAGCCGGCGAAGAAGCAGATTTTCCTCGCCGCCGCCCGCCGGCTTCGCCTTTGGCGCGACGTGACGCTGCACGCGACCAGCGAAGCGGAAGCGCGCGACATGGCGGCGGGCGTCGCGAGTTCCGCGCCCATTGTCGTGGCGCCAAATATTCGTCTGCCGCTCGAGGGCGGCGCTTTCGAACCCGCGCCGGATGGCGCGCTGCGGCTTGCCTTCGTCGGGCGGCTGGCGCCAGTGAAGCAGCTCGACTATGCGCTGCGCGTCCTCGCGCGCGTCACGGCCCCGGCAATATTCGAAATCTTCGGCCCCGCCGAGGACGCCCTCTATTGGCGTCGCTGCCAGGAGTTGATCGCCGGCCTGCCGGAGAATATCCGCGCGGTGTGGCGCGGCGAGACGAGCAATGAAGCCATCGCCGCCGCTTTGACCAAGACCGATCTCTTCTTCCTGCCGACCGCCGGCGAGAATTTTGGCCATGCGATTTTCGAGGCTTTGTCGTTGGGAACGCCCGCGCTGATCAGCGATCAGACGCCCTGGCGCGGGCTTGAAGCCTCTGGCGCCGGCTGGGATCTGCCGCTTGCCGATATGGACCGCTGGGTCGAGTCGATCGAGACTTTCGCGCATATGTCCAACGAAGAGCGCGCCGCGCAGCGGCTGGCAGCGGCGAATTTCGCCCGGCAATGGTTTCGCGACAGCGGCGCGGTCGAAAAAAACGTGACGATGCTGACCGCTTGCATCGGAGCCGCGCCATGAGCGAGAGGCGACGCATCGCGGTCGTCGTTTCGCACCCGATCCAATATTACGCGCCGCTCTATCGCGCGCTGGCGAAGAGCGATTCGATCGCGCTCCGCGTCCTGTTTGCCTCGCGCATCGGCCTCGACCGGACCCTCGATCCCGAGATGAATGTCGAACTCGCCTGGGCGACCGATTTGACCAGCGGCTATGACAGCGAGTTCCTTCCCGAGGCGGACGCCATACGAACGATCGGCTTTCGCTCGGTCGACAATCCAAGCGTCGGTCCTGCGCTTGCCCGGTTCCGGCCGGACGCGGTCGTCGTTCACGGCTACGCGATGGCGACCATGCTGCGCGCGCTGGCCTGGTGTCGCTTGCATCGCGTGAAGGCGGTGATGGCGTCGGACAGTTCCTCCCATAGCGCGCCGCCGGGCCCGCGCCGCTGGGTGAAAATGGCGACAGCGCCCGTGCTGCTCCGCCAATTCGGCGCCGTTTTGACGATGAGCGATCAAGCGGAGGCCCATCTCGTCAGCCTTCACTATCCGCGCGCTCGGATGTTTCGCACGCCGACGATGATCGACGACGGTTTCTGGAAGGCGCGCGACGGCAGGGCCGCGATCGGGCTACGCAAACGCGCCGAACTTGGCCTCGGCGAAGATGATTTCGTCCTGCTCTCGGTCGCCAAGCTTCATCCGCGCAAACGACTGATCGATATTCTCGCGGCGCTGCAAAAGTTGAAGGCGCGGGTCCAGGGCGCAAAGCGCCTTCGCCTCATTATCGGCGGCGACGGCGAGGAGCGCGACATGCTACGCGCTTACGCCGCAGAGCATGGGCTCGAGGTCACGTTTCTCGGCTTCGTCAACATTGACGCCCTCCCCGCTCTTTACTGCGCCGCCGACGCTTTCGTTCATAGCGCGGAGATCGAGCAATATGGCATGGTGGCGCTGGAAGCCGCCGTGATCGGCCTGCCGATGATCCTCAGCGACCGCGTCGGCGCGATTGGTCCGACCTCAATAGCCCGTCCGGGCGAGAATGCGCTTGTCTATCCGTTCGGCGATGTCGAGGCGCTGGCCGACGCCATCGCCAATTTGCGCGACGACGATTCTCTGCGACAAACGATGAGCGAAGCGTCGCGGCGGATTTCTGAGGATCATCGCGGGCCGAAAAGCGTCGCCGCCGTCCTCGCGGCTTGCGAAGCGGGCCAGCGCGCTTGGGAGCGGACGTGATGCGCCCAAGCGCCGAATGGATTCGCGAGCACAGATTGGCGAGCGCGGCGCTCGCCGTCGCAATCCTTCTCGCCTTCGCCTCCATCATCGAGGGCGTCCACAACGCGCTGCAATTCAGCACGGATTTCCAGTGGAGCCCGGTCTCGCTGTTGGTTCACGGCGAGAATCCCTATCAAGTTGCGCTCTCCGGCAATGTCGATGGCAAGATCCTGCTGTCGCAATATCCGCCCTATCTGCATCTCCTTTACATCGTGATGGCGCCGTTCGCCTTTCTACCCTATGGCGCGGCGAAACTGGTCTGGGCGCTGATCAATATCGCGCTTGGTGCAGGGTCGCTGGCGCTGCTCGCACGGATCTTTCGTCTGGCGCCCTTGCAAATTCTGATTCTCGCCGCGGCGTTTTTCATCTCGACGCCCTTCCGCAACGGGCTCGGCAATGGGCAGACCTCGCTGCTCTGTCTCTTCGCGGCGCTGGCCTGGTGGGATTGGCAGGACAGGCGCAAGATCGCGGCGGCCGGCGCGCTGAGCCTGCTGCTGGTAAAATACTCCTTCGCCCCGCCCATCGTCTTCTGGCTGTTGGCGACGGCGCGGCTGCGATTGCTGGCGGCGAGCCTTCTGTGCCTTGCGGCCGGCTGGCTGGGTTTTTCGTGGATTTGCCATGAGAACCCGCTCGACACGCTCGGCCAGCCGATGAAAGTGGCCGCGCTCTATGCCGAAAGCCTCGGCGGCGGCGACATCATGACCCTGTTGAAGTCCTCTGGCCTTGACCGCCCCGTCGCCGGCTTCGTCCATCTGAGCTGGATTGTCGGAATCCTGACCTCATGTCTGTGGGTCGGCGCGTTGAGATGGCGCGCGGCGCGCCTATCGCAAGCCGCGTTGCTGGCGGCGCTCTGCCTGATCGCGATGGTCTCGATCCGTCACCTCGCCTATGACTATGTCTTTCTCGCGCCGGCGGCGGCGCTGGCTTTCTCGCTGCCGCGGCGATGGGGCGCCGCGATGGCCCTGCTTGTCGCCTATTTCTGGTTCGGGCTAAAGCTGCTGGACCTCATGGGCGTGAATGACGGGCGGATGGAGGCGATCAGCTTTGTCGCGCTCAACGCCATGCTGCTGATCGCGTTGCTGGCGCCGGCCGCGCCGTCGATCGATCGCGCCAAGGGCGAGCCATGGCCAGCCTGAGACGCATGACCTCGAATGTCGCGGCGCAGATTTTCGCGCTGGCCGCTTCGCTCACCGACCGGATCGTTCTGGTCGGCCTGATGCTTCGCCATTGGGGTCCCGATCTCTTCGCCGACTATTCGGTCATTCAGTCGGCTTCGACTCTGTTGCTGATCGCCGAGCTCGGCATCCAGATTTATTTCCAGAACGCCGAGCAAGCCGCCTTCGTTACCGGGAACAAAACTGCCTTCCGCCGCTACGCCGCGATCCATCTCGGCATCATCGCGACGCTTGTGGCGGCGCTGGCGCTTCTTCTCACGCTGGCGACGCTGAGCGGCGCGACCGACAGGCTTTTGCATCTCAATCAGATCGACACGCGAGCCGCGCGCGTGACGCTGTGGTTTCTTGCGGCCGGCAATCTGCTGACCATCGTGCGATCGACGACGACCAGCATCTATGCGGCGACCGGCAATTTCGCCTTTACCGTCGTGATGACGGCAGTCGCTCTGATTGTCACGACTTTGGGTTCGCTGCTGGCGGTGGCGCTCGGCGCTGGGCCGACGAGTGTCGCCATGATCTATTTCACTATCAGCGGCGCGGGCTCGCTCGCATATTTCCTGCTCGACGTCAGACGGCGCTTTCCCGATTGGGTTGGCGGGCCGGCCACGCCGAGGCTCGCCGAATTGCGCGAGGCCGGGGTTCATCTCAAATGGTTCAGCCTGCAGGTGGTCGGGCCGACGGTGTGGCTTCAGGCGCCGGTCTTGATCTTCAGCGCCTGGGGCGTCGCCGGGCGCGACATCACCTCCTTCCTGCTCATTCGCACGATGGTCAATCAGATCCGGCAGGCGTTCCAATTCGCCACCATCGGCGCCGGAATCGAGATCGCGCCGCTCGCCCATCGCGGCGATATTCTCGGCGCCTGGCGCCTGTCGGCGCGCGTCGGGCTAATGACCACGGTGCTCTGCGGCGCTTTGGTCGCCGCCGTGTTGATCTTCGGCGCCGATGTGACGCGTGTGTGGACCGGCGACGAGAGTCTGTTCTCCCTGCCGATCGCCATCTATCTCTTGGCGCCGCTGCTCGCTGTCGTCTGCCTGCAACAACCGCTCGCTCTGCTGCAATATTCCAACAAGTCGCGCGTCCCCGGCCTGCAGCGCCTGATGCAGATCGTGCTCGGGCCGCTCTTCTGCATCATCGGTCAGAGCCTCTATGGTGTGACCGGCCTGGTCGTCGGCCTCGCCATCTCGGAAGTGATCGCCAATTGGGCGCTGCTCCCCTTGCTGGCGGAGATGACCGTCTTTCCCGGCCTCATGCGCTATTGCCTCAATTCCGCTGGCGCGGCGGTGGCGGCGACGGCCGCCGGTCTTGTGATCGGCTTCGCGCTCCTGCGCCTCGCGCCGGCGACGTCGATCCCGGCGCTGGGCCTCGACATGGCGCTCTGGACGCTGCTGACCCTGACGCCCATGATGCTGGCGACGCTGCCCGAGCCGGTTCGCCAGTCCCTGTGGCGGCTTCTCCGGCCCGCCGCCAAGGCCCCTCAAGACTAAGGCGCCAATGTTCTTCTGGCTTTCAAAGGCGATCTGGACCCTGGCCGATCCGGCCAATTTTCTTCTGCTCGCGGCGGCGCTGGGAACGGCGCTGCTCTGGACGCGGGCCGCGCGCGTCGGACGCATTCTCATCGCCCTGGTTGTCGTCATTCTGCTGACGATCAGCGTCGTCCCGCTCGGCGCCTATGCGCTGGCCTTTCTCGAGGATCGCTTTCCGCCCGCCGAAACCGAAGCGAAGGTCGACGGCATCGTGGTGCTCGGCGGCGCCGTCGATGCCGAAGGCTATTTCGAAAAGCCGGGCTCGGGGATCAATGGCGCGTTCGGCCGCATTCTCGAAGCCGCCCGCCTCGCCAGGCAGAACCCGTCGGCAAGATTGATCCTGTCCGGCGGCCCAAAAATTGGCCCCATCGCCGGGCGCAGCGAGGCCGACGCGGCGCGCGAATTGCTGGTCGAACTCGGCGTCGCCAACGAGCGCATCGAAGTCGAGACCGACTCGCGCGACACTTATGAAAACGCGGTCTATGTGAAACGGCTCGTCCAGCCGGCCGCCGGCGAGCACTGGTTGCTGGTGACTTCGGCCTTTCACATGCCGCGCGCGATGGGCTGTTTTCGCGCCGTCGGCTTTCCGGTCTTCGCTTTTCCGGTCGATTACAAATATGGCGCGGCGAGCGCGCCAAGATTCGACCTCTTCGACGGGCTTTCGGAACTGAAATACGCGATGCATGAATATGTCGGACTGATCGCCTATCGCCTCGCCGGCAAAACGCAATCCGTCATTCCCGCGCCCTGAGCCGTTCCACGTCGTCAGCTCCGCCGCATGTCCTGCCAGATGCCCCGCGTGTCGAGCACGGCAAGATGCTGGCGCTCGGCGAGCGGCGTCAGTTTGAACGCATCATGATCGACTAGAACGACAGCGACGCTACATTCGCGCAGCGCCGTCTCCAGATCGACCAGCAGCGCTCCGCGTTCGGCAAGCGTCGCCGGCAGTTCCTCGATATGCGGCTCGACGATCCGCACACGCGCGCGGTAGCGCTCCGCAAGTTTGAGTGCGACTTCGAGCGCCGGACTTTCGCGCAGATCGTCGACATTCGCCTTGAAGGCGAGACCGAGACAGGCGATCGGTCCCGCGCCATTGGCTTCGATCAGCTCTGCTGCGCGCTCGAAGGTCGCCTCGATCTTGGAGTCGTTGACTTCGCGGCCAGCACGAATGAGCTTGGCGAGGTCGGGCGCGGAATCGACGATGAACCAGGGATCGACGGCGATGCAATGGCCGCCGACTCCGGGGCCGGGCCTGAGGATGTTGACGCGCGGGTGGCGATTGGCGAGCTCGATCACCTCCCAGACATTGATGCCGAACCGGTCGCAGACCAGCGACAATTCATTGGCGAAGGCGATGTTGACGTCGCGGAAGGCGTTCTCCGAAAGCTTGACCATTTCGGCGGCGCGCGCCGAGGTGACGATGCAGGCCCCGCGCACGAACAGCTTATAGAACTGCTGCGCCTTCGCCGCGCAATCGGGCGTGACGCCGCCGATGCAGCGGTCATTGTCGATCAACTCGGCGAGAATCCGGCCCGGGAGCACGCGCTCGGGACAATAGGCCACGGCGAGCGTCTTGCCGCCCTCGCCGTCTGGACCGGTCTTGAGATCGGGCCGCTTCGCGCTTATCCGCCTGACCACTTCCTCCGTCGTTCCGATCGGGCAGGTCGATTCGAGAATCACCAGATTGCCCGGCGCCAGCACGTCGCAGATGCTTTCCACCGCCGCGAAGACGCTTCTAAGATCGGGGCGCTTGTCGGCATCCATCGGTGTCGGCACGGCGATCATGAAGACGTCGGCCGGCGCGGGCTTCGTCGAAACCTTTAGCGTTCCGTTGGAGACGACCTTCTGCACCAGACCATCAAGATCGGGCTCGGGAATGTGGATGGCGCCGGCAGCGATATTGGCGACGATGCGTTCGCTGATGTCGACGCCATGAACGCCGATGCCGCGGCTGGCGATCAGCGCCGCCGTCGGCAGGCCGATATAGCCAAGCCCGATCACCGAAACCTTGGGCGACACAGTCATTGCGCGATGATCCTTGCGATAATTTCGCTCGCCCGCCCGTCCCCGAAGGGATTATGCGCGCGCGCCATGGCCTGATAGCGGGTGCCGTCGTCGAGCAGGCTGTTGACCTCGCCGACGATGCGATCCGCGTTTGAACCGACAAGACAGGCGGTGCCGGCTTCGACCCCCTCCGGCCGTTCGGTGGTCTCGCGCATGACGAGCACCGGCTTGCCGAAGGCCGGCGCTTCTTCCTGCACGCCGCCGGAATCGGTGAGCACCAGATGCGCGGCCGCCAGAAGGCTGACGAAATCGAGATAGTCCTGCGGCGGAATGATTTCGGCGCGCGGCCGGCCGGCGAGCCGCACCCCCAACACGTCGCGCACATTCGGATTGGGATGCAGCGGCAACACGAGCGCGACATCCGGCCGCTCGAGAATGCGCTCGAAGGCGTCGCCGATCTCCTGCATCCGGTCGCCGAAGTTCTCGCGACGATGGCAAGTCGCCAGCACGATCCGGCGGCCTTCATGACGCTTGGCGAGCGTTCGGCCGATCAGCGGCAACGCGGGATCGGCGTCGATGATGGCGCGCGCAGCGAGCAGCGCGTCGATGATCGTGTTGCCGGTCACATGAACGCTGCTCGCAGGCACGTTCTCCTCACGCAGCCTTTCGGCGGCGCGGGCCGTCGGCGCGAAATGCTGATCGGCGATTTGGGTGATGATCTTGCGATTCACCTCTTCCGGCCAGGGCTCGTAAATATTGGCGCTGCGTAAACCCGCCTCGACATGCGAGACTGGAATGCGCCGGTAATAGGCGGCGAGCGCCCCCGTCATGGCGCTGGTGGTGTCGCCCTGCACGACGACCCGGTCGGGGCGGACGCGATCGAAAACCTCGCCAAGCCCGATCAGCAGCCGCGCGGTGAGCTGATCGAGCGATTGATTGGGCTTCATAACGTCGAGGTCGAATTCGGGCGTGATCTTCGCGAGCGCCAGAATGGGATCGAGCAGATCGCGATGCTGGGCCGTGACGCAAACTGTGGTTTGCAGGTCCTCGCGGGCCTTGAGCTTGTGAATAAGCGGGAACAGCTTCAGCGCTTCCGGGCGCGTGCCGATCACGACAAGGATGTGCTTCGTCATACTGCGACTTGATCCCACGACGCCGCGCCGTCCGGTCCCCCTGCCCCCGCCCGGCAAGCGTCCGATCCGCCCCGCACGTCTAATCACAGCATGATTTTAAGGGCCAGCGCCTTTTCGCGTGGCTCCCTCGATCTCGAGCCCCGGCGATCAGCCCCGGGCGCGCTCGGGGGCGACGCCGCCGCGATCGGCGAGCGCCTCGTAATCGCGGAGAATCGCCTCGACATTCATATCCGCGTCCTGCTTCCAGAACGACAGATGCGAGGCGACGAAACGCGGATCGACGCCATTGACCTTCTTGGCTCGCTTGCGGACGCCATAGCAGAGGTCATGTTCGTCGTCGCGCATGAGATCGGGGATGAGGGGCAGATCGGCGCCGAGCAGCGCGATGAAATTGATGCTGATGCGCTCGTTCCAGATCAACGGATCGCCGCCGGCCCGCGTGAAACGCGCCGGGTCGGCGAGAAAAAAGCGATGCAGCTTTTCGGCCTTCTTTCCCTCAGCCCAGAGCGAGCCGCCGAACCCGCCGGGCGGTGGCTCGAAAGCCCCTTCGGTCGGCGGAATGACCCCGGCGGCCTGCTGAAAGAAGGCGCAGACGCCATTGTTGACGACATTGGCGCTGACCAGCAGATACTGCGGCGCGCTGCGCCGCAAGGCGACGAATTCGGCGAAGCGGTCGAGATCGAAATAGACGATGTCGTCGTCGCATTTAACGATGACGTCATTGGCGTATTCGCCGGCCGTCGCCCCGTAATATTGATAGGCGCGGTTATAGAACATCGCGTCGCTCGGATAGTAGGATTCCGGCCCGACGACGAAGCGGCGCTGCGGCTGGGCGGCAAATTCGGGAAAGCGCCAGTCGCCATTGGCGCCAAAGCCGGTGCGATAAAGCACGTCGAAATCGCCGCGGCCGACCGGCTCGGGATCATTCAGCAGGATCTCGCCCGCCACCGACACGCTTAGCCCCTGCTCGCCGATCCGCAAGTCAACCTCGGCGAAGGCGAATTCCGGCAAGACGCCGGCGGCGCCGACGATGAGATGAGGCGCTGGCCGCTGCGCGCAGGCGGCCGGATCGCTGAGCAGGCCGCGCTGGTCGAATTTGCGCAGCGCGCTCGCCTGATTGCCCCAGCCGCCGATGACGATCTCATAGTCCGGCCCATCGCCCGAAAGCCGTCGCAGCCCGATGTGAACGTCATTCGTCGCGCGAACGCTGAATTGCAGGCGGGCGACGGCATCGCGAAGGGCCAGCAGGCGTGGCGAGGCAAAATAGTCGAGCGAATTGTTCGGCGTCGCCTGCGCGGTGGGAAAGCGCTCGCGCAGCCAGCGCGTATCCTCGGGATTGCGGGCGAATTCCCAGACATGCCACTCGTCGATCAGCCCACGCGCGATCGCCGCATCGACATAGCGTGTCAACAAACGCATGCGGTCGCGGCGGCCGGCGAAAGTGACGAGGATCGTTCTCGGCTTGCGCTCGGGAAGCATATGGGGCGCGTTCGCCGACGCCATGGGAATTTCGTCTGGGTTGAACACGCCGAAAGTCGCCTGCTGGTTCAAGCCGCCGCGCTGCGTCGCGCCGGATCGGCGAGGTCTTCGCCGCGCCAGAATCGGGCGTCCTGCGCGATCGGCGCGAAGGCGTTCAACTTTGTGAGGCGCTCGACATAGAGCGCGCGATAGGAACGCGCATCCATGAACTCGATCGGCGTCTGATTGAATTCTGCGCCGATCTCAAAATAGAGATCGAGATTGGTCAGATCGGGAACCGGCGTCGCGCCGCGCTCGCCTTCGCTCTGCATCCGCTGGAAGGCCTCTTCGAGGCTGCGCGTCAGCGCCGAAATGTCGCGCAACACGCTCTTGTCGCGCTCGCGGCGCAGCTTGTCGCGGTAGGGCCCAAGACTCGCGCGATCGCGTCCGAAGCCGATCGCGCGACGGACATAGTCCTCTGGCGTCGCGCAAATAAGATCGGCGAGGCCCGCCGCCGAGACGACGCTGCCGCAAAAGCGCGAGGCGAAGCTGCGCCCTTCAAGCGTGAGAATCGGCAGGCCCATGGTCAGCGCATCGGCCGCGGTCGAATGGGCGCCATAGGGCGCCGTATCGAGGAGAAGATCGGCGAGCGCGATGCGCGCGAGATGATGCGGATTGCCCGCCTTGCCGGCGAAGAGGATGCGCTCCTGCGCCACGCCCCGCGCGGCGGCCGCCTCCTGCAGGCGCTTGTTGGTCTCGCCGTCGCCGGCAAGCAGCCACAGCACGCTGCCAGGAACTTCGCGCAAAATGTCCATCCAGCGCGAGAAACAGGCAGCCGTCACCTTCTGCATGCCGTTGAACGAGGCGTAGATGAAGGCGTCTTCGGGCAGACCGGCCTCGGCGCGGGTCGGTCTCTCGGCGGCGATCGGGCGCTTGCGGTCGAGCGGCTGATTGCAAGGGATGCGCAGCACGCGCTCGGAATAGAAAATCTCGTTTTCGGGCGGGATGATGTAATCGTCGGCGATCAGATAGTGATGATACGGACTGCCCATACTGCCAGGATAGCCGCACCAATTGACGATGATCGGCGCCGGCCGATAGCCGAAGATCTTGGTGCGCGCATGTTTGGTGTAGCCGTTCAGATCGACGACGATGTCGATCTCGTCGGCGGCGATCAGTTCGGCCGCCTGAAGATCGCTTAAGGCGGCGATCGGCCGCCAGTGATCGAGCGCCGCTTTCATGCGCTCTTGAACGGGATCGCCGACCCGCGGTTCGCCCATATAATAGCCAAAGGCTTCGACCTTCGACTTGTCGTGCAGCTCGAAGACTTCGCTGAGCGCGAAGCCCACCGCATGTTCGCGCAAATCGGAAGAGACATAGCCGATGCGCAGCCGCTTTCCCGCGCCAAGCCTTTTTCGCGACGCCAGCAGGCCGACCGGGCCGCGCTCGGGACGGCCGGCGAAGCTCTTGTTATAGGCGCAGGCGCGGGCAAGCTGGAACATCGGATCGTCGCAATAAGCGGCGAGCGAGATCGGCGACATTGCCGCCAGCATTTGTTTGTTTGTCGCGTGCTCGGAGGGTTCGAGCGTCGGCCATTTGCATTGCCGCTGCCGCAGCGCGGCCCAATGCTGTCCCGCTTCAGTGCGATCGGAGCGAAGCTCGAGCGCCTGTCGCAGCGCCTCCTCGGCGGCGGCGAATTGCTCCGTTCCCTCGAGCACGCGGCCGATGTTCTGCAGGGTCATCAGCCGATGCCCGATGCGCGTCGGCGTCACGTCGGCGCAGGTCTCGGCGAATTCCCGCCATTGCGCGACCGCCAGAGCGGTTTGGCCGCTGTCTTCCAGGGCGCGGCCGAGATTGATGCCGGCCGGTCCGAAATCGGGAGCGATTCGCCGGCAGGCCCGCAGCGCGTGAATGGCGCCAGCGATGTCGCCAAGCGCCCGCAGCGAGACGGAGTAATTGAAATAGGCGAGATGGGCGAGCGGATGATCTTCGTTGAAGGCGATCCAGGTCTTATAAAGCTCGCTGCGGCTCGTCGCTGCATCGGGACCGGCGAGAGATTCGGCGGCCTGAATGAGCTCGCCGACATTGAGGGCGCGAGTCTTCGCGCGCTCCATGAGCGCGGCCAGCGGCGATGTCGGATTGGGCGTCTGGTCGTTTGGCGGCGTCATGTCGCATCCCGGTTTGGCGCGACGGCCTGCACTGCGCTGGCGCCGGCCAGATCGCCAGGGTTCGAACACGCTTCGACCGGAAGAAAATCAGCCCACGCTTGTCCCGGGCTGACTTGCGCCGGGCGTTCAGCGAGTGAACGTCCGGCGCCGCGAAGCTTTAAGCGTTGTAAGCTTGGATGACCGCCGCCACTTGAGCCGAGTCGAAGGCCTGAACCTGCGCCGAGGTGAAGGAATTCGCCTGAGCGCTGGTCAGTCCGAGTATATCGGTGGTCGACAGGCCGCCGACGCCGGCGGTGCTGAAGGCCTGAAGCTGCGAACTCGTCAAGCCGTCGATGGCCGCCGATTGCAGTGCCGCAACCTGCGCGCTGGTCAGAGCCGCGATCTGCGCGGTCTTCAGCGCCGAGACATCCGCCGTGTTCAAGGTGGCCGCGGCCGCCGTCGTCAGCAGGGCGACATCCTTGGCGGTCAGCGCCGCCACCTGGCCGGTGGTCAGCACCGCGACATCCGCGGTCGAGAGAGTCGCCGTCTGGGCGGTGGTCAAAGCCGCGATTTGCGACGTGCCCAAAGCCGCCACTTGCGCGGTGGTCAAGGCCGCAACCTGCGCCGTCGTCAGAGCCGCGATCTGGGTCGTCTTCAGGGCCGCGATATTGGCGGTGCTCAGGTTGGTGACTGCGGCCGTCGTCAACACCGCGACATCGGCGGCGGTTATGGCGCTGGCCTGCGAGGTCGATAGAACCGCCGCGTCCGCCGTCGACAGGATGGCCGCCTGAGCCGTGGTGAGGGCCGCAACCTGGGCCGAGCCCAGCGCCGCAACCTGCGCCGTGTTGAAGGTCGAGACCTGCGCCGTCGTCAAAGCGCCAACCGCGCTGGCGCTCAGCGCCGCAACCTGGCCCGTCGACAGGATGGCGATGTCGGCCGTCGTCAGAGCCGCAGCCTGCGAGGTCGTCAGAGCCGCGAACTGAGCCGTGCCCAGCGCCGCAACCTGCGCCGTCGTCAGCGCATTGACCTGGGCGCTGGTCAGCGCCGCAACCTGCGTCGTCTTCAGCGCCGCGATATCGGCCGTCGACAGGGTCGCCGCAGCCGCCGTCGTCAGTTTGGCAATGTCGGTCGCCGTAAAGGCCACCGCCTGCGAGGTCGACAGAACCGCCGCGTCAGCCGTCGACAGGATCGCCGTCTGGGCCGTGGTCAGAGCCGCAACCTGGGCCGAGCCCAGCGCCGCAACCTGAGCCGTGTTGAAGGTCGAGACCTGCGCCGTCGTCAGGGCGCCGACCGCATTGGCGCTCAGCGCCGCGACCTGGCCCGTCGACAGGATGGCGATGTCGGCCGTCGTCAGAGCCGCCGCCTGAGCGGTCGTCAGAGCCGCGAACTGAGCCGTGCCCAGCGCCGCAACCTGCGCCGTCGTCAGCGCATTGATCTGGGCGCTGGTCAGCGCCGCAACCTGTGTCGTCTTCAGCGCCGCCACATCCGCCGTCGAAAGGGTCGCCGCAGCAGCCGTCGTCAACTTGCCAATGTCGGCGGCCGTAATCGCCACCGCCTGCGAAGTCGACAGAACCGCCGCGTCAGCCGTCGACAGAATGGCCGCTTGAGCAGTCGTGAGGGCGGAAAAATCGCCGGTCGTCAGAACCGAGAACTGCGCGGTGTCGAGCGCGGCCACTTGCGTGGTCGTCAGGCCGCCGACCTGCTTGGAAGTCAGCTCGTTGACCTCGGCGGTCGTCAGGGCGTTGACCTGCGCCGTGCTGAGACCGAGCAGCGCGTTGAGCGACAGGGCGCTGATCTGCGGGCCGCTGAAGAAGGCGACATCGGCCGTCGGCAGCACATTCACCTGGCTCGACGTCAGCGCCGCGGCCTGGGTCGAGTTCAGGGCTGCGATATCGGTGGTGGTTAGCGTGGAGACAACGGACGTGGAAAGGGCGGCAATCTGCGAAGCAGAGAGAGACGAAATGATCGACATTGGCGCTCGAGCCCTTTCATTCGCGTCCAGAACGTCCGGGAAATGCGCGCTTCGCCGCAATCTGGCTGGCGCGCGATCCCCGGTACCCGGGCTCCGCGGGCGCGATTCGCGCTGCGTTCCCTTCGCTCAGGTCGGTCAGAACAACATTTGCTTGGACATGGCTCGAGCGGGCCATAACGCCAGAAGAGCTTCATGCAATCGGCGGCGGATTGGGGTCCGAAACCGATTCTGGCGTCCGGGCGGATATTCCGTGTCGGCGCGCCGATTCGATCTACGAACCCTGCGCAATGCAGCAGACACAATTCACCACCGGTCTGCTTTCTAACCGTGGCGGGTTAAATCTCGATTAATTTATTCCTCCCAAGGTCCGACATCACACCCGGGCAGTCGATTTTGCGCTTGAGCCGAGGCAAACGCCGGCCGGGCAATCGTTTTTGGCGGTTTTGAAGAGGGGCGCGAGCGCGGCCGAGGGCGTCTCAGCCGGCTTCGCGCAGCTCGAGCGGCGCGCCATTGGCGAGATGGGGGCGCAGATGCTTCTCCCAGGCGCTCAGCGCGGCGCCGATCGCCTGGTGCATGTCGAGATAGCGGTAGGTGCCGAGCCGGCCGCCGAAGAAGACCGTCTTCTCCTCCCGCGCCAGCTCGCGATAGGAATTGTAGCGCGCCTTATCTTCCACAAGATTGATCGGGTAATAAGGATCGTCCTTCTCGCCGGCGAAGCGGCTGAACTCGCGCGCAATGACGGTCCGCGGCCCGTAGGCGCGCTGCGGGTGGAAATGCTTGAACTCGCTGATTCGGGTCCAGGGGATGTCGGCGTCGGCGTAATTCATCACCGGGCAACCCTGAAAATCGTCGACCTCATGGGTCTCGAGCTCGAGATCCACGGTGCGCCAGCCGAGCACACCGAAACGGAATTCGAAATAGCGGTCGATCGGGCCGGTATAGACGACCGGCGCCGGCGGCTCGCGATGGTCGGGCAGATCGAACCAGTCGACGCCCAGATGGACCGCGATCTTCCGCGTCGCGCACATTTTGGCGAAAAGTGGCGTGTAGCCGTCGCGCGGCAGACATTGATAGACGTCGTTGAAATAGCGGTTGTCGTAGTTGAAGCGCACCGGCAGACGCGTGATGATCTCGGCGGGCAAATCGCGCGGGTCGGTCTGCCATTGCTTCAGCGTGTAGCCCTTGACGAAGGTCTCGTAGAGCGGGCGGCCGATCAGCGAGATCGCCTTTTCCTCGAGATTGCGCGGCTCGGTGATTTCGCGCGCCGTCTCGGCCACCCAGGCGCGCGCTTCGGCCGGCGACATGACCCGGCCGTTAAAGAGCGAGATGGTCGCCAGATTGATCGGCAGCGGATAGATGCGCCCCTTCGACAGCGACCATGTCCGCTGCTCATAGGGGGTCCATTCAGTGAATTTCGACAGATAGGCGAAAATCTGTTCGCTGTTGGTGTGAAAGACATGCGGCCCGTATTTATGGATCTCGATGCCGGTCGCCGAGTCTACGTAGCTATAGGCATTGCCGCCGATATGATCGCGCTTGTCGAGCACGACCACCTTGAAGCCTTCGGAGGCGGCGCGCTCGGCGATCGTCATGCCGTAGAAGCCCGCGCCAACGACGATCAGATCGGCGTCGGCGAATTCGACGCTGTCGAATTGCGTCATGGCACGAACACTCCCGGTTCCGGCTCTCGGTAGATTCGGCCGCGAACCCTGTGGTCCATGCATTTCGCGCCGTATTTCAGGATGACCTGCGCCATCTGATAGTTCGCGACGCCGAGATCGGTGTTGATCCCCGCCGGGCGGGTATGTTTGACCGGACAAGCGTCGATGATGGCGATCTTGTTGGGTGGATAGCCGAGCAGCATCGGAAACACCCAGTCATGCCCCCAGCCGAAGCGGCTCTCCTCCTGCATCACTGGCAGGCACAGCCGCAGCGCGTCGGAGCGAAAGACCGGCACCATGCCTTCGACGAAGCGGGTGAAACGGAGCAGGCAATCGGGCTCCTGCTCGGTGACCTTGTGGCAGACGAAGGAATCCGACGTCAGCGCCGGCTGCGCCAATTGCAGGTCGTAGTCGCGGCAGATCTGAAAGAGGTCGTTGACGTTGTCCCAGGTCGTCAGAATGTCGTCGTCGGGAAACCAGATGTAATCGTAGCGGCCGATGATCTCGCGATTGGCCGAGAGCCAATGATGGACCGGCTCCCATTTCGGCCCCTTGATGGGGTCAAAATATTCCTGCCCCCAATCGGGCTCGCCTTCGCCGTAGAAGGAGATCGCCAGATCCCAGCTGCGGTTGGCGGCCGGCTTCCAATCTGGAAACAGCGCCTTGTTGCCCGCCCGCATCACGACGAGATTGCGACGCGGCGCCAGGCTCAGGCCGACCGGCGCCGGCTTGGCGCTCGATTCGCGCAACATAAAGGCGACGTCGCCATCGGAATCGCCAAGAAAGCGTCCGCGCAGGATCAACTGACCGCTGTCGTCGATCTCTGCGTCGCGGAACTGACTGGTGACCGCGCCCGACGAGCCAACGAGCTCCAGGCAATCTTCCTGAACCCGCCATCCCGCCTCGTTGTGATGCACATGGCCGGCGATTTTGCCGCGCGCTTCGAATTGAACATTGGGCGAGATGACGACGCCGCTGGCGTGGCCGAATTCCCACAGGCTGCCGCGCAGCCGCTGTTCGAGCGAAGCCTGGTTCATGATCTGGGACATGGCTGGGTCTCGCGCCGGCGCGCGCTCCTTCGCTCGTCACGCGCGCGAGACGAACGGGCCCTCGCGTTATGCGAGGGCGCCCGCGTTTTGCGCGCCGGACAGGTTTCGATCAGAAAGCTTGCGCCAAACTGGGCTCGCCGGCGCCCGGCCCAAGGGCCGGGCTAGAGCGAAGGCGCGGTCGCCCGATCAGGCCGGCTTGTCGGCGAGGAGCCGCGCCACCCGTTGCAGCGCCAGCCCGTAGCCCTGGACGCCGAAACCGGCGAGCACGCCCGAGGCGACGCCCGAGACAAAGGAGCGATGGCGGAACGGCTCGCGCTTATGGATGTTCGAGAGGTGAACCTCGATGATCGGCCCGTCGAAGGCGCTGAGCGCGTCCAGTATGGCGACCGACGTGTGCGTATAGGCGGCCGGGTTGATGACGATCGCCGCGGCGCGCTCGCGCGCCTCGTGGATCCATTCGATCAGCTCATATTCGCGGTTGCTCTGGCGGAACTCAATCGTCAGGCCAAGCTCCTTGGCCGCGGCGCGGCACGCCGCCTCGACGTCGGCCAGCGTCTCGCGGCCGTAAATCTCCGGCTGGCGCTTACCCAGCAGGTTGAGGTTCGGTCCATTCAGAACATAGACGATCCGGCTCACGAGGCGCGCCCTCCAGCGCCAGCGGGCTGCGACGCGCCGGCGCCGCATCTATAGGCCAAGCCGCGCGCCGACGCGAGACGGGCTGGCCGAGCGGCCCGCACGCACTCCCCTGCCCGGCCCTGAGGTCGCAAACGCAAACGGCGCCGGAGGGTCGCTCCGGCGCCGCTAAATTCTTGAGACTCGCGCCGCCTTTACGTGCCGACTTGCGCCGCCGTCGTCAGCGTCGACAGATCGAGCTTGACGCCGGGCCCCATGGTCGAGGCGATCGCGGCGCGCAGCAGATAGCTGCCCTTGGCGCCGGCGGGGCGAGCGCGATTGACCGCATCGACGAAGGCACGAATGTTTTCGGCGAGCTTGGCCTCTTCAAAGGACGCCTTGCCGACCGAGCCCTGGATGATACCGGCCTTTTCGGCGCGGAACTCGACCGCCCCGCCCTTCGAGGCTTTGACCGCCGTGGCGATGTCCATCGTCACGGTGCCGACCTTCGGATTGGGCATCAAGCCGCGCGGGCCGAGCACTTTGCCGAGCCGGCCGACCAGCGGCATCATGTCCGGGGTGGCGATGCAGCGATCGAAGTCGATCGCGCCGCCCGAGACTGTCGTCACCAGATCTTCAGCGCCGACAATGTCGGCGCCGGCGGCGCGCGCTTCATCGGCCTTGGCGCCGCGAGCGAACACCGCGACCTTGAGCGTGCGGCCGGTGCCATTGGGCAGATTGACGACGCCGCGCACCATCTGGTCGGCGTGCTTGGGATCGACGCCGAGGTTGATGGCGATCTCGACCGTCTCGTCGAATTTTGCGCTGGCGTTGGTCTTCACCAGTTTCACCGCGTCGTCGAGCTTGTAAAGCCGGGTGCGTTCGACCGCCTCGCGGCTCTTGCGGATTCTCTTGCCGTGCTGAGTCATGGCTTACCCCACCACCTCGAGGCCCATCGAACGGGCGGAGCCTTCAATCATCTTCATCGCCGATTCGATCGTGTCGCAGTTGAGATCGACGATCTTCTTCTCCGCGATTTCCTTGACCTGCGCCTTGGTCACCTTGCCGACGAAGCCGCGACCCGGCGTCTTGGCGCCGGAAGCGGGCTTCTTGCCGAGCTTGAGCCCGGCCGCCTTCTTGAGAAAGAAGGTCACCGGCGGCTGACGCATCTCGAAGGTGAAGGAGCGATCCTGATAGGCGGTGATGACCACCGGGATCGGCGCGCCCTTCTCCATCTGCGCGGTGCGCGCATTGAAGGCCTTGCAGAATTCCATGATGTTGAGGCCGCGCTGGCCGAGCGCGGGACCGATCGGGGGCGACGGATTGGCCGCCCCGGCCGGGACTTGCAGCTTGATATAGCCGGCGATTTTCTTCGCCATGAGCTCTGCTCCGAAATTGGCGCGACCTGCGGAGCGAGGCTCCGTCGGCTGCGCCAGGTTGCAGGTTCGTGGTGCGAATGTGAGCCCCGGCTGGCGACCGGGCATTCTTCCACGGGTTTAGGGGCCGCCAGATAGCAGGGATGGGCCGGGGGCGCAACTCGCCAAATCGGCGCCCGCGCCCGGCGGGCGCGGCTACAGCCCCTTAAGCGTGCGAACCTTGCGGCGGCGCGTCGGGCGGCGGCCCGGCGATATGGCCGGCCGCGCGCTCCCGCGCGATCGCCGCAGCATGGTCGCGGGCAAGGAAGGTGTAGATCGCCGGCGTGACGAACAGCGTAAACAGCGTGCCGACCGCCATGCCGAAGAAAATCGTCACGCCGATGTTGAAGCGCGAGGCGGCGCCGGCGCCCGAAGCCAGAATGAGCGGGATCATGCCGGCCACCATCGCCGCCGTCGTCATCAGGATCGGGCGCAGGCGCACCGAGGCCGCTTCTTCGATCGCTTCGCGCCGCCCCATCCCTTGAGTCTCTTGCAGCCGGTTGGCGAAATCGACCATCAGAATGCCGTGCTTGGAAATCAGGCCAATCAGCGTGACCAGGCCGATCTGCGAATAGATATTGATGCTGGCTGCGCCGAACATGCTGCCGGCGCTAAGCGGCAGCAGGGCGCCAAATAGCGCGGTCGGCAGCGCGATCAGAATGATGAGGGGATCGCGGAAGCTCTCATATTGGGCGGCCAGCACGAGATAGATAACGATCAGCGCAAAGACGAACACATAGACGAGCGAATTGCCTTCCTGCTCGTATTGGCGCGAGTCGCCCTGGAAATCATAGCTATAGCCTTCGGGGAAAATCGACGCCGATTTCGCCTTGAGGAAATCGAGCGCCTCGCCCAGCGTGCGGCCGGGAAAGGGCACGCCCGACAGGGTCGCCGAATTGAGCTGCTGAAAACTCGTCAGCCCGTTGGGCTGAATCTCTTGCGAAACGCTCGCGACCGCCGACAGCGGCACGAGTTCGCCATTCGCGGCGCGAACTTGATAGCGGGTCAGCCAGTCCGGCGTCAGGCGGAAGGCGCGCGGCGCCTGCGGGATCACCTGATAGCTCCGCCCATAGAGGCTGAACAGATTGACGTAATTGCCGCCGAGCATCGTCGAGAGCGCGGTGCCGATGTCCTGCATGTTGACGCCGATGCGATTGGCCTTGTCGGCGTCGATCTTGAACACATATTGCGGCGTGTCGAATTTGAGATCGACGTCGGTGAACAGGAAGAGCCCGCTTTCGCGCGCCGCCTGCTGCATCTTGAGCGCGACATCGGCCAGCGTGGCGTAATCGCCGGTGGTGCGGATGACGAACTGCATCGGCGGGCCGCCGCTGGAACCGGGCAGCGCCGGCGGCGAGAAGGCTTGCACCTGGGCTTGCGGCACGGCGAGGAATTTCGGCCCCAGCGCGCCGAGCACCTGCTTCTGATTGCGCGTGCGCTGATCCCATGGCTTCAGCAGCAGGCCGGCGAAACCGGCGCGAACGCTCGGAAATCCGTTGATGATGAAAGTGTGCTGGATTTCGGGGACCGTGCTCGCCTCACTGAAGAACTTCTGCGTCGCCTGCTCGGTGTAATCGAGATCGCCGATCTGCGGCGCCTTGATCAGCGTCAGCAGGATGCCCTGATCCTCTTCGGGCGCCAGTTCGCGCGGCGTCGAAAGATACATGACGCCGGCCAGGCCGAGCACGCCGAGCAGGATCAGCACCGTCAGCGCACGAAAATTGAGCGTGCTGTGCAGCCGGCGGTGATAGGCGCGACGCAGACCGTCGAAACTGCGATCGACGAGGCTGGCGAACCACCCCTTCTTCGTTTCGTGGCGTAGCAGCCTGGAGCACATCATCGGCGACAGAGTCAGCGCAATGAAGCCCGAGACGACCACCGCGCCGGCGAGCGTGAAGGCGAATTCGCGAAACAGCACGCCGGTGACGCCGGAGACGAAGCCGATGGGCGCGTAGACTGCGGCGAGCGTGATCGTCATCGCCACGATCGGCAGCGCGATCTCATGGGCGCCGCGAATCGCCGAGTCGAATGGGGTCATGCCGTCTTCGATGTGGCGGTAGATGTTCTCCACCACGACGATGGCGTCGTCGACGACAAGTCCGATGCCGAGCACCAGGGCAAGAAGCGTAAGGAGGTTGATCGAATAGCCGAGCGCCAGCAGCGCGATCATCACGCCGACCAGCGACAGCGGAATCGTCACGATCGGAATGAAGGTCGAGCGCAGATTGCCGAGAAACAGGAAGATGACGATGATAACGATGATCGCCGCCTCGGCGAGCGTTTTGGCGACCTCGGCGATCGAGGAGCGAATGAATGCGGTCGAGTCGTAGGCGATTGTCGCGTTGAGGCCGGCGGGCAGTTGATTGACGATGCTTGGCGTGATCGCCCTGATGCCGTCGATCACGGTCAGCGGATTGGCTTCGGGCGTGCCATAGACGCCGATGAACACCGCCTTGAGGCCATCGAACACTGACGAACTGTCCGAGCTTTGCGGCCCGAGTTCGATTTTCGCCACCTGGCCAAGCCGCACCAAAGCGTCGCCATGGGTCGCGACCACCAGGCGCCCGAACGCCTCCGCGCTATCGAGCGAGGTCAGCGCGTTGACGCTGATCTGGGTGTAGTCGCTTTTCACCTCACCGGCGGCGGTGGTGAAATTATTGGCGGCAAGCGCATTGCGCACGTCGTTGGCGGTCACGCCAAGCGCCGCCATTCGCGTCGGATCGAGCCAGATGCGCATCGCAAAAACCTGGCCGCCGAGAATCTGCGCATTGGCGACGCCATCGACCGTCTGCAGTCGCGGCTGCACGACGCGCGTGAGATAGTCGGTGATCTGCGAGGCCGACATCACCGTCGAATTGAAGGACAGGTACATCAGCGCGAAGCCCTGCCCCGTCTGCTTGACGACAGAGGGATCATTGGCCTCGCGCGGCAGCAGGCCGCGCACCTGATTGACCTTGGAGAGCGTATCCGCCATCGCCCGATCGGGGTTGGCGTCGAGCCGCAGATTGAGGACGATCGTCGAGACGTTCTGCTGGGATGTCGAAACCAGCGTGTCGATGCCTTCGGCGCTCGCCACCGCCTGTTCGATGGGCGTCGTTATGAAGCCCTTGATGACGTCGGCCGCCGCGCCGGGATAGGTGGTGGTGATCGTGATTGTCGTGTTTGGCGTTTCCGGAAATTGCCGGACTTGCAGCTTCAGCCCGGCGACCCCGCCGATCAGCAGGATCAACAAGCTGACGACGCTCGCCAAGACGGGGCGGCGAATGAAGAGATCGGTGAAGGCGTTCATGCGCGCGCCATCACGGTCTGGGCGTTTCTGCCGGCGGCGGCAATGCGCCGGTCGGGTCGATCACCACCGGCGAATTGGGCTGCAGCTTGATCTGGCCGGCGCTCACCACCTTGTCCCCGGCCTTCACGCCGTCGACGATGGCGATGCGCTCGCCGCGCGTCGCGCCGACATGAACGAAACGGCGATCGACGATCAGCCCCTTGTTGTCGGGCCCGGGCACGACGACGAAGACATTGTCGCCATAGAGGCTGGAGACAATCGCGGTTCGGGGCAGCGTCAGCACATCGGCCGGCGCGCCCGTCGTGACCGTGACCTGAGCATACATTCCAGGCAGCAACTTATGGTCCGGATTGGCCAGTTCGGCGCGCACCGACACATTGCGCGAGTCGGCGCTGACGCGGGCGTCGATGGCGACGACCTTGCCGGTGAATGTGCGGCCCGGCTGAGAGTCGACCGAAACATCGGTCTGCTGACCGGCGGCGAGCGTCGCCAGCGCGCCCTCCGGCGCCGAGAAGTCGACATAGATCGGATCGAGCCGCTGCAAGGTCGTCAGGCTGGCCCCGGCGGCGACATATTGTCCGATATCGACCGTGCGCAGGCCGAGCCGACCGGCGAAGGGCGCGACGATCTTTTTCTGAGCGATGACCGCCTTGCTGTGCTCCACCGAAGCGGCGGCCGAATCGCGTGTCGCCACCGCCGCGTCGACCGTCGATTGCGGCGTGTTGCCGCTGGCGATCAGCGTGCGCGCCCGGTCGAGCGAGACATTGGCGTTTTTGAGCTGGGCGATTCCACTAGCGAGATCGGCCTCCTCGACGGAGGTGTCGAGATCGACCAGCGGCGCGCCGGCGGCGACATCGTCGCCCGATTCAAAATGGATCGCCGACACCACGCCGGCGACTTGCGGCGCGACGACCACGCCCTGATAGGCGCGCAACGTGCCGATCGCGTCGAGCAGCGGCGGCCATTGCTCGACTTTCGCTTCCTCGACCGCGACCGTGGTCGGCTTGGGCGCGAAAGCGGCGCTGATCGCGGTTTTGATGAATTGCGGCTTGAGGACGAACTCAAAATAAGAAAAACCGCCGATTAGCGCGACGAGAAAGATAAAAACGATCGTAAATACAGTCGGGCGGCGCGCCCCGAGCGGCAGCGCGCGGACGATCAGTAGCAGCGCGCAGACGATCGCCACCACCACGGCGAGCGCCGCCAGGGGCGCGGGCGCCAAGCCAAGCCGCGTCGCGGCGAACAGCGCCAACGCCGCGATCAGCAGGACCGCCAGAATTCGGGTCGTCCGCCCCATCTCTCGCCCTTCACGATTCCACAAGCGGCCGGACTATTTCAGAACCGGGGCGCTCGCGCCAGCGCCCCCAGATATTCGATTCTGCCCGATGACGAAACCCGTTCCGCGCCGCTACAAGAGGCGCCGGTCGGGAGGACGACGCCATGACGCTGCGATTCGATCAACGCCTCGAGCGCCTGCAGACGCGCCAGCGCGAACTCGGCCATTGGCGCATTCGCGATAGCCTCGACATCGACGGCTGGCGCTGCAACGGCGCGCCGATCGCGCTTGGCGCGCCCTGGCCGACGCGCGAGGGCCTCGTCAGTTTCGCCGCGCAGGGCGCCTTGCCCAAAGATTGGGCGCTCGAAGATGCGCGTCTGTCACTCGATCTTGGCGGCGAAAGCCTGCTGACGCTTCGCTACGAGGACGGCGCCGGCGTTTCCTTCGGCCTCGACGTCAATCATCAGATATTTCCGCTCGCCGCGCGCCGCTTCGCCATTGAAGCCGAAAGCGTCGCGCGCCGGCCTTTCGGACAGCCGGTCGCCGAACCGCGTCTGCAGCGCGCGGCGCTCATCCGGCTCGAACCCGCGCTCATTCGTTTCGCGGACCGGCTCGCCATGGTCGTCGAGGCGGCCGAGACGCTCGCCAGTCACGAGGTCGCGCCGCATCTCATCGAAGCGGCGGAAGCGGCGCTGCGCGGGCTCGACTGGCCGTCGACGACGGAAGATTACATCGCGCGGGTCGCCGCTTCGCCCGGCCAGCAAAGCATCTGGCGCCGGCCGGCGACCAAAGCCGATCCGGCGCCGCTCAACGAGGCCGAGCGGGCCAGTGTCGCCGCGGCGGACGCGACGCTGAGCGAGCGCCTTGCCGCGCTCAAGCAGCGTTTCCCGCCGCAGGGCGAGGTCGCGATGACCGGCCACGCCCATATCGATCTCGCCTGGCTCTGGCCCTATGACGAGACGCGCCGCAAGCTCAGGCGCAGCTTCCATACCGTGCTGGCGCTGATGAAAGACGCGCCCGAATTCCGCTTCAACCAGTCGAGCGCGCAATTCTATGCGCAGACCGAGGCCGACGATCCGGCGCTCTTTGCCGCGATCGGCGCGCGCGTCGCGAGCGGCCAATGGGAAACAATCGGCGGCATGTGGGTCGAGCCCGACACCAATATGCCCTGCGGCGAGAGCCTGGCGCGCCAAATCCTCTACGGCCAGCGCTATTTCGAGCGCGTCTTCGGCGCGAGCCATCGCGTGTGCTGGCTGCCCGATTGTTTCGGCTTCTCCCCTGCTCTGCCACAACTCCTGCGCCAGGGCGGGATCGACTCCTTTCTCACCATCAAGGTGACCTGGAGCGAGACCAACAGGTTCCCCCATGATCTCTTCTGGTGGGAAGGGCTCGACGGCAGTCGCGTGCTCGCCCACACATTCGACAATCCGGTGGAGGGCTATAATGGCGAGGCGCGGCCGGCCTGCGTCGCGCCGACCTGGACCAATTATCGCGCCAAGACCCGTCATCCCGAGACGCTGCTCGCGGTGGGCTATGGCGATGGCGGCGGCGGCCCGACGCCGCAATGGATCGACAATGAGCGCCTGATGCGCGAACTGCCGGCGCTGCCGAGCGCACACTGGCAGCGGGTCGACGCCTTCTTCGCCCGCGCCCATGATGGCGCCGACGCGGCGACGCCAATCTGGCGCGGCGAAATCTATCTCGAACTGCATCGCGCGACGCTGACGACCCAGAGCGGCGTCAAGCGCCGCAATCGCCGCGCCGAAGCGGCGCTGACTGCAGCGGAGACGGCGGCGTCGCTCGCGCATCTCATCGGCGCGCCGGCGCCCGAGAGTCTTGAGCCGCAATGGCGCGTGCTGTTGAAGAACCAGTTCCATGACATTCTGCCCGGCTCGAGCATTCGCGAAGTCTATGCGGACGCCGAAGCCGAACTTGATGGCGTGATCGCCGCCGCCCACGCCGCGCAGAGCCATGCGCTTCAGGGGATGATCGCGCGTCTGCCCAAGGGCGCGCTCGACGACGCGCTGGTCATCGTCAATCCGTCGCTCTCGGCGCGGCCCTTGCGGCTGACGCTGGAGAAGGACGCTTTCATTGCGACCGACGAGAGCGTAGCGCCGCTGGGGATCAGGGTCGTCAGTCGCAGCGGGCTGCGGCCAGCCAGTGGCCTGTCGATCGACGGACGCCGGCTTGAAAACGCGACGCTCAGGGTCGAGATCGGCGAGGATGGCGCGATCGCCAGTCTGATCCACAAGCCGAGCGGCCGCGAGGCGCTGGCCGGACGCGGCAATCAGCTCTGGCTCTATCCGCAGGACAAGCCGCGCGCCTGGGACGCCTGGGATCTCGAAGAGGATTACGCCGCCCGCGGCGAGGAATGGCGCGCCGTCGAGTCGATCGCCGTGGTCGAGAAAGGCCCGCATCGCGTCGCGCTGCGCGTCGAACGGCGCTGGCGTTCGTCGCGCGTGGTCCAGACCTATAGCCTAAGCGCCAACGGCCGCCGGCTCGACATCGAGACTTTCATCGACTGGCGCGACCGGCGCGTCTTGCTGCGCGGTCTGACGCCGGCGGCGGTGCGCGCCGAGCGCGCGACATTCGAATGCGCATTCGGAATCATCGAGCGCCCGACCCATGTCAACACCTCGTGGGAGGAGGCGCAATTCGAGGTTCCCGGCCATCGCTTCGCCGATCTTTCCGAGCCGGGCTTCGGCCTCGCGCTGCTCAATGACGCGAAATATGGGCATAGCGCGCGCCATCACGTGCTGGGCTTGAGCCTCGTGCGCTCGCCCGTCTATCCCGATCCGCTCGCCGACGAGGGCGAGCAGCGTTTCGCCTATGCGCTGATGCCGCATGCGGGCGACTGGCGCGAGAGCGGCGTGCGCGAGGAAGCCGAAGACCTCAATCAGCCGCTGCTCGTCGCCGCGGCGCGCGGCCTCGCGCCGGCCACCCTCGCCCCACTCGCCTGTGAGGGCGTCGCGGCGGGGTTGGGCGCGCTCAAGAGGGCCGAGGATGGCGACGGGCTGATCCTGCGCCTCTATGAGCCGGGCGGCGCGCGCGGCCCCATCGCGCTCAGCCTGCCCAAAGGCTGGCGCGAGGCCGGCGCGGTCGATCTCCTGGAGCGCGCGAGCGCCCCGAAGGCGGAGGGCTGGCTTAGCCCCTTCGAAGTGAGGAGTTGGCGGCTGCGGCGGCCCTGAAACGGCGATCTGGCTGTGCTTGTCACAGCGGGGGCGATTTGTTAGACGACCGCCTCGCTTCGCCCAGCCGGCGCGGCGGAAGCGGTCATGGCGGAACTGGTAGACGCGCTAGCTTGAGGTGCTAGTCCTTTAACCGGGGTGGAGGTTCGAGTCCTCTTGACCGCACCATCGTTCAAACGGCGGCCCCAGAGGCCGCCGTTTGCATTTGCGGGTCGAGTCGCCACTGTCTGGGTGAGAAGACCCGTCTCTGATTGCAAGTCAGGACCATGACTGACGCGGACCGCCCACGAAACGGTCCCGCGGCGCGAGACTTCGCGAAGCAAGTGCGGAGGGCGCGGACGTGTCATGGATTGCCTCAAAGGGGCGTCCATCGTCTCGCCTGAGATTCGCCGGTCTCGTCGCGACCATGCCCCACTGGCTCGGCGGCGAGGATGGATAGGTAGAATCCGACCCTTTCGAGAATGAGAAGGCTGCCGCAACCTGATCGTATCGAGCCTTGTCTCGTTGTACCCCCAACCTGACTGAAGGCTCGCCGACTGGCGGTTGAAGCGGCCCGAAAAGCCAAAGCGACCGCCCCTTTTTTACCGGAGGCGAAAATGAGCGGCGCCCAAGAACATGTCCACGTGCGCGCATATGAACTTTGGGAGTTAGCGGGAACCCCTGAAGGGCGGGACGAAGAATTCTGGTTCGCCGCTGAGAGCGAATTGAGTCAGCCGCTACACGAGAAAGCGCCGGCCAATGGAGAGGCGGCCACGTTCACGCGACGTGCCAGCGATTTCTCTCGGTGATCCCCCGATTGGGGAAGATGAGGTCAGCGCGAGTGAAACCAACAACGAAGGCAGGAGAGAAAAAATGACCCGTGACAAGCTCGATTGCGGCGTCATCTTTGCTCTTCGGATTCTGATTGGCTGGACATTCCTTTATGCCGGCGCTTGGCAAATCCTGCAAAGCTTCGACACTGCTGGATTCCTCGATCACGTTGTGACCTTCCATGGTTTTTTCGCGCATTTTGCCGACCCGGCTGTGCTGCCCTACACTGACTTTCTGGTGAAGTGGGGCCATCTGTTGATCGGCCTCTCGCTCGTGTCCGGTCTCTTGGTCCGGGTCAGTGGTCCCTTCGGCATCCTGCTGATGATCACCTACTATTTTGCCCACATGCAGTGGCCGTTCATCGAGGATCACACCAATCTCTTCGTCGATTTCCATATCGTCTATGCAGTCGCTATCGTCTTCCTGATCGCCCATCGCGCCGGCCATGTGTGGGGCTTGGACGGCGTGGCCGCGCGGCTTCCGGCGGTAGAGAACAATAATATCCTGAAATCGCTGGTCGACTGAATGGACGAGTAAGCGCTTGCGGCGTCCTCTTGAGGGCGCCATCGTTCAAACGGCGGCCCCAGTGGCCGCCGTTTGCATTTGCGCTCTCGACGGTCGGGCGGCGAGGATTTCGTGGAAACCGGAAATCGCGGCGTCGACGGCTCGCCGAGGATCGGCGCTTCTCCCCATGGAGGCGGCTTGAGATGAAGGACAGCTTGAAGCCGGGGCTCCGCGCGACGCTGACCGCCACGGTCGTCCCGGAGATGCTAGTGCCCAATCTCGCCGGTCTCTTCGCCAATTTCGGCGAGATGCCCGAGGTGCTGGCGACCATGGCGCTGGTCGGCTTCGTCGAATCTGCCTGCGTCAAATGTCTGAGCGGGCATCTCGACGCAGACGAAGACAGTCTCGGAATCCATGTCGATCTCTCGCATGTCGCGCCGACGCCGGTCGGCCTAGAGATACGCGCCGAGGTCGAGCTGGTCAGTGTCGAAGGACGCAGGCTGAACTTCGTCGCCAAAGTCTTCGACGCGCGCGAGCTGATCTCCGAAGGGCGCCATCAACGCGCGGTGATCGCAGTCCCGCGTTTCCGCGAGCGTGTGCGAGCGAAAGCGGCGGGCGAAGAACCGATGTCGCCGCGGTGACGCGAAGCACCGGGCTTTCCGCGGGCCGCTAACGGGCCTGCCGCGGATGGCGGCGGGATATTGGGACTCGAATTCAGGCGTGCCGTAGGCGGCCCGCAAATGGATGCGCGGCCGTGCCCGACGCGGACAACCCATTAAACGGTCCCGTGGCGCGAGACTTCGCGAAGCAGGTGCGGAGTGCGCGGCCGAGGCATCGTTTCCATTGAGGTCGGATTCTGTTTTCGCGCAGGGGGGCTTGGTGCGGGGCGCGAAGAAGGGATAAAATGCGGGTTCGCCCCGCCATAAGCGAGAACTAATAAATGTTCGCAATTCTCGACATGTTACCCACTTCACTTTTGGGCGGTTTGGGTGTTTTATTTATTGTTCTTATGGTCGCGTTTGCAGTCTGGCTAGGCGTGGATTGGGCTAGCAACCGACATTTAAGCGAAATAAACGCAACGCTGCGCGAAATTAATTCGTCTCTGAGCCAAATTCGGTCATCTCTCGATGACCAAAGGCGCGGCTGATATGAGCGCTTCTTTTTTATGTGTGATACCATCCTATAGTATAGTTATATTTCCATATTTAGGACAAATTTTTACTTTACTAAATTGACCTAGTAGAAATTTATCTAGGGGTTCCGGTAATGACTATTGAAGATGGCACCGGCCCGTGCCTAGTGACCGATGGGCGCGCGAGATATGTGGTTTTCTCTGTCAGCAAATATTTGGATCGGCCAAATGTTGGCAACAATCCGCGCATAACCTGTTTGGCTACGGGAGAATACATGGACGCCCGAGCGATAGCGCAAGCCCGAGCAGCGCTGCGCAGGCGAGAGCCACCCAAGGGGTGAATGGGTTTCGCCGACGCTCGGGTTGCTGCCGCGCTAGCCCTAGGGCGCCTTTCTTTCCCGCACCAAAGCCGCAAAGCCGGCCGTGAGGCCGAACGCCATCGACTCGGGCAGCCGCCGGCCAAGCTCGGCGTGTAGCGTCTCGCACGCGGCTTCAAGGGCAGCGTCATTCTTGCCGGCGAGCGCAGGGTTTTATCGCGGTGACGCCGCCCATTCCCCGCCCCGCCTCGGGCGTTGCTTATATGAAAGCGCATGGGCCAGTTCGCCGCCATCTTTCGCATCGAGACCCGCGGCCGCGGGCTCTATGAATTCACCGACCGGGTGGCGAGCGAATTGCGCCCGCAAAAGCTCGAGACCGGGCTCGCGACCCTCTTCTGCCGCCACACTTCGGCGTCGCTGCTGATCCAGGAGAACGCCGCCTTCGAGGTGCGGACGGACCTTGAAGGTTTTTTCGACCGGATCGCGCCCGAGGCGGAGGGTCTCTACGCCCATGACGAGGAGGGGCCGGACGACATGCCGGCCCATATCCGCGCCGCGCTGACCAATGTCAGCCTGTCGATCCCGATCATCGGCGGCAAGCTGGCGCTCGGCGTCTGGCAGGGCGTCTATCTCTTCGAACATCGCCGCGCGCCGCATGTCCGGGAGATCGCGCTCCACGTCCTCGGGGCCTGAGTCCGGATTCTGGATTGAGCTGGTCAGCCGCCCTATTCGACCGGCGCCGGCAGGACCGGGATCGGCCCGGCGGGCCGCGTCGGCGCGTTTTTGTCGAGACGCGGCTTCAAGGCGCCGGTGACGCGCCCCGTCTCCGACACCCAGCCGGCGGGCGCGGGAACTGTCGGGCCAGTTCCCGCCCCCGCGACAACATGGACGACCCGGTAGCCGCGCTTTTTCAGCTCGGCGAGAAAACCCGGCATCATGTCAGCCGTCCATTGGCGATTGTCGTGAAAGAGCAGCATGCCGCGCCCGGCCTTTTCGAGCCGGCCGAGAATGAGTTTGAGTTCCTGATCCGGCGTCATCTCGATCCAGTCGGAGGCCCAGAGATCGGTCCCGAAGATCGCGACATTGTTCTCGCCAAACCATAGGCGCAGATCGGCGGTGTCGGCAAAACCGGGAAAGCGGAAGAAGGGCGTGTGCAGCTTGAGCTTGGCGAGATCGGTCGGCTCGCCGTCCGGGAAGTCCTGACCATAGGCCGCCCGCTCCACCGCGATCATGCCTTTCAAGATATCGGCGCGCGCCGCCGCCTCGCTCATGAAGGTCAGGGTCGGCTGCGGATGGGTGTAGGTGTGATGGGCGACATTATGGCCTTCCTCGACCTCGCGCCGCGCCAGCAGCGGCAGAGCATCGACCTTGGCGCCGATGTCGAAGAAGGTCGCCAGCACGCATTGATCGGCGAGCGCGCGCAGGATCTCAGGGGTCGTGCGCTGATCCGGCCCGTCGTCGAAAGTAAGGATCACCTCATGGTCGGCGAGCGGAATGGCGGCGGGATAGGTCTTCAACCCGATCATCAATCCGCCCTGCGTCCCGACCTCGGCGATCCGCGCCGTGCCGAGCTTGTCGGGCTCGCAAGCCTCCTCAGCCGAGGCGAGCGCGGCGAAGCCCGCCCAGAGAGCGAAACCGGCGCAAAACGCGTTGAGGCGAAATCGGATGGGCATCCCCGGTGCTTGCCGCGCCGCGCCCGTCAGGGTCAAGGCAGGTTTTGGGGTCAAGCGCGCGCTTTAACGAATCGTTACCCCGATCCCCCTAGTTTGGGGTATCACGGCGACGGCGCTCCACGCCGAAACGTCAGTTGTTCCGCGTAGTTTGCTCCGAGCCGATGATCCGATTTGCAGATTTTCAATTTCGCTCCCGCCGCCGCTTTGGCGCGCTGGCCGCGCTTTGTCTGACGCTGTCGGCCTGCGGGGGCGGCGGCTCGGGCATGCTCGACTTCGACGACAATCTCCCCAAGCCGACCGACTATCCGATCCACGGCATCGACGTCTCGAAATATCAGGGCGAGATCGACTGGAACGCCGTCGCCAGTTCCGGAGTCAAATTCGCCTGGATCAAGGCGACCGAGGGCGGCGATCATCTCGACGACCGGTTCCAGGCGAATTGGCAGGGCGCCAAGCAGGCCGGCGTTCCCCATGGCGCCTATCTCTTCGCCTATTGGTGCCGCGCGCCGATCGACGAAGCGATGTGGTTCGAGCAGAACGTGCCGGTCGAGGACGACGCGCTGCCGCCAGTGCTCGATGTCGAGCCGACGCCGGATTCCCGCACCTGCCGGCGCAGGCTCGAGCGCGACTCCACCGTGGCGGCGATGAAAGTGATGCTCGAGGAAATGGAGCGTCATTTCGGCAAGCGGCCGATCATCTACACCTCGATCGATTTTTATCGGGCGATCCTGGCGGACGGCGCTTTCGCCGACTATCCGATCTGGGTGCGCTCGACCAAGCACAATCCGGCGGTGCCCTATGGCGATCGCGCCTGGAACTTCTGGCAATATCAGGCCGACGGAACCGTGCCGGGCATCGACGGCAATGTCGACCGCAACGCCTTTTCCGGCGATCAGACGCAATGGCGGGCCTTCGTAGATGGACAAACGGCGGTCGCCGCCGCCGCGCGCCAGGGGGCAACGGGCGGGGCGCAAGCCTACGCCCAGCCGACGCAGGCACAAGCCGCGCTGACCCAGCCGGCGCAGACTCAAGCGGCGCTTGCCCCGCCCCTGTCGCTCGCGCCGATGAACGGTTCGGGCTCCAACTAAGGCCGCGCTTCCGACGCGTCCTGCGAAATCCTTGCCAGACGGCGCGCCAGCGGCGACAGTCGCCTCACGCCCCGGGAGGAGACAGACGACATGAGCAGCGAAGGCGCGGCCGACCTCCAATCCGACGCGTTGCAATACCATCGCCTGCCGCGGCCGGGAAAGCTGGAGATCGCCGCCACCAAGCCGCTGGGCAATCAGCGCGATCTCGCGCTCGCCTATTCGCCGGGCGTAGCCTTCGCCTGTCAGGCGATCGTCGCCGATCCCGAGGAAGCGGCCAATCTGACGACGCGCCAGAATCTCGTCGCCGTGCTCACCAATGGCACCGCCGTCCTTGGCCTCGGCGCCATCGGACCGCTCGCCGGCAAGCCGGTGATGGAAGGCAAGGCGGTGCTGTTCAAGAAATTCGCCGGCATCGACGTCTTCGACATCGAAGTCAACGAGCTCGATGTCGACAAGCTCGTCGACATTATTGTCGCGCTGGAGCCGACCTTCGGCGGCATCAATCTCGAAGACATCAAAGGACCCGAATGTTTCGAGGTCGAGGAAAAGGCGAAAGCCCGCATGGGCATTCCCGTCTTCCACGACGATCAACACGGCACGGCGATCATTGTCGCGGCCGCCGTCACCAACGCGCTCGAACTCGCCGGCAAACACATCGATAAGGTCAAGATCGTCTGCTCCGGGGCCGGAGCGGCGGCGCTCGCCTCGCTCAATCTTCTGGTTTCGCTCGGCGCCAAGCGCGAGAACATCTTCGTCTGCGACATCGCCGGCGTGGTCTACAAGGGCCGCGAAACGCTGATGGACCGCTGGAAATCGGTCTACGCGCGCGAGACGAGCGCGCGCGCCCTGATCGACGTGATCGACGACGCCGATATTTTCATCGGCCTTTCGGCGGCTGGCGTGCTGACGGCCGAACACGTCAAGCGCATGGCCAAAGATCCGCTGATCATGGCGCTCGCCAATCCCAATCCCGAGATCATGCCCGAACTCGCCGTTCAGGCGCGACCCGACGCAATGATCTGCACCGGGCGCTCGGACTACCCCAACCAGGTCAATAACGTCCTCTGCTTTCCCTATATTTTCCGCGGCGCGCTCGATGTCGGCGCGAGCGAGATCAACGAAGCGATGAAACATGCGGCGGCCAAGGCGCTGGCCGCGCTGGCCCGCGAGGCGCCCTCCGACGTTGTGGCGCGCGCCTATGACGGCCAGGCGGAACCCTTCGGACGCGCTTCGCTGATCCCGAGCCCGTTCGATCCGCGCCTCATTATGCGCGTCGCGCCGGCGGTGGCGCGCGCGGCGATGGAAAGCGGCGTCGCGCGCCGGCCGATCGCCGATCTGGAGGCCTATACGGAAAGTCTGTCACGCTTCGTGATCCGTTCCGGACTGATCATGAAGCCGCTGTTCGCCAAGGCGCGTGCGGCGCAGAAGCGGGTGATCTATAGCGAGGGCGAGGACGAACGCGTGTTGCGCGCCACGCAGGTGATCGTCGAGGAGCGGCTCGCCCGGCCGATCCTGATCGGACGGCCCGACATCATTCGCGAACGCATTCGCCGCTACGATCTGCGCATCACGCTCGGCAAGGATTTCGAGGCGATCGATCCGCAGAGCGACCCGCGTTATCGTGACTATGTGGCGACCTATCTCAGGATCGCCGGGCGCAAAGGCGTGACGCCCGACGCGGCGCGAACGCTGGTGCGCACCAATACCACCGTCATCGGCGCCCTGGCGCTCGAGCGCGGCGACGCCGACGCGCTGATCTGCGGGTTGGACGGACGCTTCGCGCAGCGCCTCAAGCACATCAAGGACATTGTCGGCCTCGCGCCCGGCGCGGCGGATTTCGCCGCTCTGTCGCTGGTGATCGCCTCAAGCGGCGCCATTTTTCTTGCCGACACGCATGTGCGCTACGAGCCGACCGCGGTGGAGATCGCCGATCTCGCCTTCGCCTGCGCCAATCATGTGCGCCGCTTCGGCATGGAGCCGAAGATCGCTCTGGTCTCCCATTCCGACTTCGGCTCAGCCGACACGCCCTCGGCGCGCAAGATGCGCGAGGCGCTGGCTTTGATCGCGGCGCGTCAACCCGATTTCGAGATCGACGGCGAGATGCAGGCCGACACCGCGCTGTCGCTCGCCGCGCGCGCCCAGGTGACGACCGACTGCAAGCTCACCGGCGAAGCCAATGTCCTGATTTTCCCTAACCTCGATGCGGGCAACACGGCGCTGCAACTGACGCGGGTGATCGCCGACGCGCTGCCGGTCGGGCCGATCCTGGTTGGCCCGGCCAAGTCGGCCCATGTGCTGACCCCGTCGGTCACGGCGCGCGGCATCGTCAATATGACGGCGATCGCCGCGACCAGCGCCGCCGAAGGGATTTGAAACAGTAGCGCGGCCCTCCGTGGCCGCGAGCGTGGCTTTTCATGGCCGCGGGCCCAAACGACAACACTCGGGCCCGCGCCGCCGGGGTCCGTTGCCAAACCGGCCGCCCTGAGCGATCCTTTCCGGGTCATTTCGTAACGCCAGATGGAACGATCGACTGAGGGGGATTGAGATGGGGGTGGAGCGGAATCGTCCGACGCAGGCGCGCGCCGGCGAGTGGGCTGCGCGATCGACCGGGGCGCTGCTGCTGATCGCCGGATCGCTCGCCGCGCCCTGCGCGCTCGCGGCGCCAGCCAGCGGCGACGTGACGATCGACAATCTGACCTTCACCGCAACCGATGGCGACGCCTTCACCATCCCGCATGTCGAATTCGACAACACCAATCTCACCAAGGACGAGATCGTCAAACTCTTCTCCCCCGACACGCCGGTCGACGAGGAACGCGCGCTGGCGCTCAAGCTCAAGGCCGACAAGATCGCGATCGCGTCGATCGACATCCTCGGCAAAGACAATTCAAAAATTCATTTAAGCGGCCTGAACGCCCGCGCCGTCGACAGCGGCAAGATGGGAATACTCGATCTTGCTTCCATCAGCGCGACCGGACCTGCCGATGGCGGGACCGTGTCGGTCAATGCCGGCGCGCTGCATGTCGATGGGCTCGACGCCCCGTTCCTGCTGGCCGACGCCTCCGCACAGAGCGCGTCGCTGGTTCATCTCGGCGGCCTGACTCTGAACGGGATCGACATTGTCGCCCCCGATTTCGGCGGCGAGGCTGGTCAAACCGACCATATCGCGATCGCCTCGGTCGTCGTCCAGAATCGCTACACCACCGACGTTGTGAGTACGAACCTTTCGAAAGTCACGGGCGTCGTCTTCGAGGCCTCTGCGGGATCGGACACCGCCAAGGAACTCGCCAGTCTTGGCTATCCCAAGCTCGAACTCTCGCTAACCGCTGGCTTCACCTACGACGAGAAGGCCCAGACTTTGACGTTTGGCGAAATCACCATCGACGGCGCGCAAATGGGCTCGATCGGCTTCCAGGCGAGTCTCACCAATGTCGCGCCGGCCTTGTTCGGCGGCGACCGGGCGACCGCCGCGCAGGCCCTGATCGAGGCCGGGGTCGCCTCGCTGCAACTGAAACTGGTCAACGCCGGGCTGTTCGACAAAGGCCTTGCCTATCTCGCCAAGCAAGAGGGTGTCGCCAGCGCTGATCTGCGCAAGCAATGGTCGACGACGGCGGGGACGATCGCGCCGGTCATGCTCGGCGGCGATCCTTCCGGGCTGGCGTTGGGCAGCGAGACGCAAAAATTCATCGCCGATCCCAAGAGCCTTTCCGTCGTCGTTAAAGCCAAGAGCGGCGCGATCAAGGCCGGCGATTTCATGACGATGGGCGACGACCCGACAGCCTTCGTCGGCAAGCTGGACATCACCGCCGCCGCCAATCGCTGACGACAAGGCCGCCTGAGGAGAGAACGCGCGATGCAATATCAGATCTCCGGAACCGTCATGCAGACGGTGGCGATCGACCTGGCGCCCGGCGAGACGGTCTATAGCCAGACCAACACCATGGCCTGGATGAACGATCAGGTGAGAATGGACACCCACACCGGCGGCGGCTTCTTCGCCGGGCTGAAGCGTTCCTTCGGCGGCGGCTCGTTTTTCATCACCGATTTCACCGCCAGCGGCGCCGGCCATGTCGCCTTCGCGCCGCGCTTTCCCGGCACGATCGTGCCGGCGCTGCTGCAGCCCGGTCAATCCCTGATCTGTCGCAAGGAGACCTTCCTCGTCGCGCAGAAATCGGTGACGCTCGAACTCGCGTGGCAGAAGCGGCTGGGCGCCGGCTTTTTCGGTGGCGACGGTTTCATCCTGCAAAAGGTGACCGGCCCCGGCCTCGTCTGGCTCGATCTTTCTGGCGAGTTGGTCGAGCGCGATCTCGCACCCGGCGAGAAGCTGCTCGTTCACGCCGGTCATGTCGGCGTCTTCGAGCCGAGCGTCGGCTTCGACATCCAGATCGTGCAGGGATTCAAGAATGTTCTGTTCGGCGGCGAAGGCCTCTTCCTCGCCACGCTGACCGGCCCCGGCCATATTTGGCTGCAGAGCATGCCGATCCTCAATCTCGCCGAGGAGATCGGCCGCTATCTGCCGAGGCAAGGCGGCGACACCGGCTCGGGCTCCGCCGCCGGCGGCCTTGCGGCGGGCGCGGCGCTCGGCGCAGCGGGCGGATTGCTTGGCAGCCTGCTCGGCGGCGATTCCTGAGCGCAAGGCGCGCCGTCTTCGATGATGCGGCGCCCCTCTCCCCGTTTACGGGGAGAGGACGGGTGAGGGGCGTGGCGATTGTCAGTTCAATCGCGGCTCGCCTCCCCGCCCCTCATCCTAGCCTTCCCCCCGCCCGCGGGGAGAAGGGACAAGCCCGGTCATTACGAAGACAATAAGCCGTCATCGCGAGCGACAGCGAAGCGATCCAGGCTAAGCCTCGGCCGCAACCCAAGTCTGGATTGCTTCGCTTTGCTCGCAATGACGCTCAGGCGCGGCGCAACTTGCCTCTACGCCCCTTCGCCGATTTGTTCGATGCCCTCGCCGGGCACGAGGCCGCCGACATGCAAGGTCGAAATGGCCTGCTCGGCAAGCGTCGCCGCGCTAAGCGACGGCTCTGCTCGCGCGAGATGAATGATGATCGTGGCTAGTCTTTCGCGGTCGGCGTGACCGGCGTCGAACCCGAGCCGCAGGGTCGCGGTCCTGAAGGCTCGATTCATGATCGCCACAGTCTCCGGCGAGAAGACTGAACGATCGTCGAGATATTCACGGATCGGCACGCAAGCCTCCCCCTTCACGCCAAACTAGGAATAGGACGGCGGATCGCGGGTTTCAAGAACGGAAATTTCAAGTTGAGATCGGCATCGACCCGGCGCGCCGTGCTACACTGGCCTCAAGTGCGGACGGCCGATGCCCCGCTCCGGTTCGAACTCGTCAAGCGTCAGGCGCCGCCGCAAAATCAGGAACCTTCCAGCGGCGTCCGCGTTCACAACAGACATATGGAGTTCGCCCTATGACGCGCCATTTCCGTTGGGTGTTAGCAGCCGCGATCTTTGCGACAATGTCTTCGTCCGCCCTGGCGTCTGGATGGAATGGGACCTGGAGCGGTGAATGGGGAGGCAACGCGCAGCAGGCCACCTCGGTCACTGTCGCGGGCAATCGGGTCGTGAGCTACTCTTATCAGGGTGTGTCCCATCCGGTGGCCGCCAGCGTCGTGACCGCGACAAAAATCACCTACGAAGATGAGGGCAACAACGTCACCCTCACAAGGACGGGCGAGAAGACCGCGCATGCAACGCTGCATAGCGGGAACAACGATGCGACTGCCGAGCTGACGCTGCAGTAGCATCCCCTCTCCCCGTTTGCGGGGAGAAGGGACGCAAAGCATTGGCGCGCCTGTCATGCCCGGCCTTGAGCCGGGCATCCACGACTGACCGAGGCCCCCAATCCCTGAGGGCTTTGCAGCGGCGCCTCTTGGATGACCGGGACAAGCCCGGTCATGACGCGATGGGGGCGTTGTCTCAGCTTTCGACCAGTCCGCGTTTGCGCAGTAGCGCATCGGGCGAGGGGTCGCGACCGCGAAAGGCGCGATAGGCCGCCTCGGGCTCGCGCAGATTGCCGGCCGCATAGACGAAGCGCTTGAGCCGCTCGGCCAGCGCGGGGGCGAAATCGTCGCCCGCCGCCTCGAAAGCCTCGAAACCGTCGGCGTCGAGGATTTCCGACCAGAGATAGCTGTAATAGGCCGAAGCGTAGCCGTCGCCCGAGAAGACGTGCTGGAAATGCGCCGCCGCATGGCGCGGCGCGATCGCCGCCGGCATGCCGATCGCCGCCAGCGTTTGCGCTTCGAAATCCGCGACATCGATGGCGCCGGGACCGGCGCGGCGGTGCAATTGCAGATCGACCAGCGCCGAGGCGACGAATTCCACCGTGGCGAAGCCCTGATTGAAGCGACGCGCCTCGGCGAGCCGGGCGATCAGCGCCTCGGGCATCGGCGCGCCCGTCGCGTGATGGCGCGCAAAAGCGCGCAGGATCTCCGGCCGCTCCAGCCAATGTTCATAGAGCTGCGAGGGAAATTCGACGAAGTCGCGCGATACATGCGTGCCCGATAGCAGCGGATAGGTTACGTCCGACAACATGCCATGCAGCCCATGACCGAATTCGTGAAACAACGTATGCGCCTCGTCGAGACTGAGCAGACAGGGTTGAGCCTCGCTGGCGCGCGCGAAGCTCATGACATTGACGACGATGGGCAGGACAGGCCCATCGAACCGCTGCTGATCGCGCAGCGCGCTCATCCAGGCGCCGCTGCGCTTGGAGGGCCGAGCGAAATAATCGCCGATGAAGAGCGCGATCGGCGCGCCATCCGGCCCGCGCGCTTCCCAGGCGCGCGCGTCGGCGTGCGGCAGCGGAATGTCGTCGCGCGCGACGAAGCTGAGGCCGAACAGTCTGTGCGCGACCTCGAACGCCGCGGCAATCATCGATTCGAGCGGCAGATAGGGCGCCAGTTCGGCCGCGTCGATGTCGTAAAGCGCCTTGCGCCGCTTTTCGGCGTAATAGCGCCAATCCCAGGGCTTAAGATCGAAATTGCCGCCCTCGGCGGCGATCATCGCCTGCAGCGCCTCGGCTTCGTGCAAAGCCTCGGCGCGCGCCGGCGCCCAGACGCGATCGAGCAGGCCTAACGCCGCCGCGGGCGTCTTGGCCATGCTGTCGGCGAGGCGATAATCGGCGAAGCTCGCGTAGCCGAGGAGATGCGCGCGCTCGTCGCGCAGTTGAACCGTCTCGCGCATGATCGCCGCATTGTCATGGTCGCCGCCGCCGGCGCCGCGCGCGACAAAGGCGCGAAACATCGCCTCGCGCAGATCGCGGCGCGCCGAAGACTGCATGAAGGGTTCATAGGACGAGCGCGAGAGCGTCGCCACATGTTTGCCCGCGAGACCGCGCGCAACCGCCGCTTCCGCCGCCGCCGTGACGAGGCTTTCGGGCAGACCGGCGAGATCGTCGGACCCGTCGAGCACAAGGGCGAAAGCCTTCTCGTCGGCCAGCACATTCTGACCGAAGGCCGCGCCGAGGCTCGCCAGCCGCTCGCCGATCGCCGCCAGCCGCGCTTTCTTCTCGGGCGCAAGACCGGCGCCGGCGCGCAGGAAGGCGGTGCGCCAGCGCTCGAAGGCGCGCTTCTGCTCGGCGTCGAGGCCGAGAGTCTCGACCGCGCGTTGGAGCGCCTCGATCCGCTGAAACAGCGCGTCGTCAAGCAGCAGCGCGCTGCGCTCGCGCGACAGGATGGGCGCGATCTCGCGTTCGATTCGCTGCAGCTCGTCGTTTGTGTCGGCGCTGGCGAGGTGAAAGAAGACCGCGCTCACTCGGTCCAGCGTCGCGCCGGCGCGCTCCAGCGCGGCGATCGTATTGTCGAAAGAGGCCGGCGCGGGCTCGGAAGCGATGGCCGCGACCTCACGGCGCCGCTCGGCAAGCGCGGCGTCGAAGGCGGGGCGAAAATGCTCGGGGTGGATGCTGGCGAAGGGCGCGGCGCCAAAGGGCGCGTCCCAGGATTCGAGCAGCGGGTTCTCCCCAAGGCCTGACGATTGCGCCACAACGAACTCCTCAATGCGGATTTCGACCGCGCGTTCAAACCGCCTGCTCGATCAGGATGGCGCGGAAATCATTGACATTAGTCCGGGTCGGGCCGGTGACGACAAGATCGCCAAGCGCGGCGAAGAGCGAATAGGCGTCATTGTCGGCGAGACATTGGCGTGGATTAAGGCCAAGCGCGGCGGCGCGCGCCAGCGTGTCGGGCGCGATGAATGCGCCGGCGTTGTCCTCGCTGCCGTCGATCCCGTCAGTGTCGGCGGCAAGCGCGAAAATGCGCGGCGCGCCGGCAAGCGCAATGGCCAGCGCGAGCAGGAATTCGGCGTTGCGCCCGCCCCTGCCCTTGCCGCGCATGGTCACCGTCGTCTCGCCGCCTGACAGCAACACGCATGGCGCGGCGGCCGGCGCGTCGTGGCGGGCGGCCGACAGCGCAACGCCAGCCAGGACGCGGCCGACTTCGCGCGCCTCGCCCTCGATGGCGTCGCCGAGCAGAACCGGCGTGACGCCCACGGCGCGCGCCACATCGGCCGCAGCGCGAAGCGCGGCGAAGGGCGTCGCGACGATGACATTCGACACTTTGGCGAAGCGCGCATCGCCGGGCTTCGGCGTTTCCGACGCGGCGCTTTCGAGATGCGCGACGACCGAAGGAGACGCTTCAATCCTATAGCGGCGCAGGATCGCCAGCGCTTCGGCCGAGGTGGTCGGATCGGCGACCGTCGGTCCCGACCCGATGGTTGCCGGATCGTCGCCCGGCACGTCGGAGATAATCAGGCCGACCACGTTTGCCGGCGCGGCGGCGAGCGCCAGACGGCCGCCCTTGATCGCCGAGAGATGTTTGCGCACGCAGTTCATCGCCGCGATATCGGCGCCGCTTCTCAGCAGCGCCGCGTTGATCGCTCGCTTTTCCTCGAAGCTGACGCCGCGAGCGGGCAACGCCAGCAGCGCCGATGCGCCGCCCGAGATCAGGCAGAGAACGAGATCGTCCTCGGTGAGACCCTTGACGCGTTCGAGAATGCGCGCCGCGGCGGCGGCGCCTGCCGCATCCGGCATCGGATGCGAAGCCTCGACCACTTCGACGCGTTTTGTGGGCGCGCCATGGCCATAACGGGTGACGACGAGGCCCTCGAGCGGGCCGCGCCAGGCCGCTTCGACCGCAGCCGCCATGGCGGCGGCCGCCTTGCCGGCGCCGACGACAATGGTGCGGCCCTTGGGCGGCGGCGGCAGAAACCCGGCCAATGTTTTGGCGGGCGAAGCCGCTTCGACCGCCGCGTCGAAGAGCGTGCGCAAGAATCCGCGCGGATCGCGCTCACGCCGACCCGCGGCGTCTCCCATTACCCCTCGCCCTTGGTGCGATAGGCGGAGAACCAGGACAGGCCGTCCTCGGTGCGACCACGCGGATGATATTCCGCGCCGACCCAGCCGTCGTAACCCAGGATGTCGAGCCGTTCGATCAGGAAGCGATAATTGATCTCGCCAAAATTGGGCTCGTTGCGGCCGGGATTGCCGGCGATCTGGACATGTCCGATGCGCGGCAGGAGACGCTCGATCGTCGTCGCCAGATCGCCCTCCATGCGCTGCATGTGGTAGACGTCATATTGCAGTTTGATGTTGCTCGAACCGGTCTCGTCGATGATGTCGAGCGCGCGGTCGCTACGGGTTATGGCGAAACTGGGCATATCGAAACGATTGACGGGTTCTATAACCAGCAGCACGCCCGCTGCGCCGAGCCGGTCGGCGGCGTAGTGCAGATTGTCGACCAGCGCGCGATGAGTCTCGGAAATGGTCGAGCGCGGCGAAGGAATGCCGGCGAGGCAATTGACGGTCGGGCAGCCAAGCGCCAGCGCATAGTCGACCGCCCGCGCGACGCCTTCGCGAAATTCCTCGACGCGATCGGGCTGACAGGCGTAGCCGCGATCGCCCCTTTCCCAGTCGCCCACGGGAAGATTGAACAAAACTTGGTTGAGGCCATTGTCGCGCAATCGCGCGGCGATCTCGCGCGCCGGATAGCCGTAGGGGCTCATATATTCGACGCCGCGAAATCCCGCCCGCGCCGCCGCCGAGAAACGGTCGAGAAACGGCCGTTCGGTGAACAGCATCGACAGATTGGCGGAGAATTTCGCCATGAACCCTTCCCTTGCGAAGGCCGCCGCCGCCGCGTCCCTCGTTGCGGCGCACAAATTCAACGAACTGAGGCGCCTTGTCCAGCCTTCCTTGCGGCGACCGGGGCGCCTCTCCCGCAAGCATTGCCCCCAAACATTGCTTGCAGCGCCGGCGCTGAGGCACAATAGCCGCGCCCTTCTCTCCAATATGCTGGGATGCGCCATTGATCTCCGCCGATGCTCGCGTCTCTCTGCGTCGCCGCGAAGGCCGGCTCTCCGCCGGCATTGTGGCGGATTTGACCGCCGCGCTGGCGGCGCGTTTCGGCGATGCGCTGGCGACGTCGGAAGCGGTCCGGCAGCAGCACGGCCATACCCTCACCTGGATCGAGACGGCGCCGCCCGACGCGGTCCTCTTCGCTCGCTCGCGCCAGGACGTGATCGACGCCGTCCGCATCTGCGCCGCGCATGACGCGCCAATCGTGCCGTTCGGCGCCGGCACGTCGCTCGAAGGTCATGTCAACGCGCTGCATGGCGGATTGTCGATTGACGTCTCGCAGATGAATCGCGTGCTCGCCGTCAATGCCGAAGACCTCGACTGCGTCGTCGAGCCCGGTGTGACGCGCAAAGCGCTCAACGAGCATCTGCGCGACACCGGTCTTTTCTTCCCGATCGATCCCGGCGCCGACGCCTCGATCGGCGGCATGGCGGCGACCCGCGCGTCGGGCACCAACGCCGTGCGCTATGGCACGATGAAGGACCGCGTGCTGTCGCTCGGCGTCGTCACCGCCGATGGCGCCTATCTGCGCACCGCCAGCCGGGCGAAGAAGAGCTCCGCCGGCTACGACCTGACGCGCCTCTTCGTCGGCTCGGAGGGAACGCTCGGCGCGATTGTCGAAGTCACTCTGCGTCTCGCTGGCGTCCCCGAGGCGATCGCCGGCGGGCATTGTCCGTTCGAAACGGTGCGCGCCGCCTGCGACGCGACAATCGCGACGATCCAGTCAGGCCTGCCGGTCGCCCGCATCGAATTGCTCGACGCGCTCCAGGTCAAAGCCTGCAACGCCTATTCCAAGCTGGCGCTGCCCGAGCAGCCGACGCTCTTCGTCGAGTTTCACGGCAGTCCGGAAAGCGTCGCCGAACAGGCCCGCCGCTTCGACGAGATTGCCGCCGACTACACGGGCGGTCCTTTCGTCTGGGCGACGAAGCCGGAGGAGCGCAGCCGGCTCTGGCAGGCGCGCCACGACGCCTATTGGGCGGCGGTGGCGCTCAGGCCCGGCGCGCGGGCGCTCGCCACCGACGCCTGCGTGCCGATTTCGCGTCTGGCCGATTGCGTCGAAGAGACGCAGCGCGACATCGCCGAGCACAAGCTGATCGCGCCGATCGTCGGCCATGTCGGCGACGGCAATTTTCATGTCAGCGCGCTGATCGACATGAACGATCCGGACGAGGTCGCGCGCGCCGAGCATTTCATCGACCGTCTCGCCCGGCGCGCCGTCGCAATGGACGGCACCTGCACCGGCGAGCATGGCGTCGGCCAGAAGAAGATCCCCTATGTCGAAGCTGAACTTGGCCCCGAAGCGATCGACCTGATGCGCCGGATCAAACTCGCCTTCGATCCGCAGAATCTGTTCAATCCGGGAAAGATTTTCCGGGCGTGACCCGCTCATATTCGACGAAAGCGAAATCCGCGTCGTCGCGGGGGCCGCGCTGGCCCGGTTCGCGGCGCGCTTCGCGCCACAGCTTGGCGTCGATCGCCGGAAATCGCGCGTCGCCATCGGGCGCAAGATCGACTTCGGTAATCAGCAGCCGCGTCGCGCGGCCAATCGTCTCGGCGTAGATTTCGCCGCCACCGGCGACGATAATCTCGCTCGATCCGTTCGCCCGCGCCGCCGCCTCCGCAAGGCTCAGCGCCTCGTCGATGCCGCGGGCGACAGAGACGCCCTCGGCGCCAAAACGGGAATCGCGCGTTACGACGATCGTGATGCGTCCGGGCAGCGGCGACCCGATCGACTGATAGGTCTTGCGGCCCATGACGAGCGGCTTGCCCAGCGTCGCCGCCTTGAAATGCTTGAGGTCGCTCGACAGGCGCCAGGGCAAGGCGTTCGCTGCACCGATGACGCCATTGCGCGCCACCGCCGCGATCAGGACAATCTGCGGCGCCGTCACACCGCCACCGGCGCTTTGATCGCCGGCCAGGGATCGTAACCCTCGAAGCGAATCGCCTCGGCCTCGAGATCGAATAGCGCGCCGCGCGGCGAAGGCCTGGCGGGACTAAGCACAAGGCGCGGCAGCGGGCGCGGCTCGCGCGACAATTGCTCGCGCGCCTGCGCCTCGTGATTGGCGTAGAGATGCGCGTCGCCGAAGGTGTGGACGAATTCGCCGACCTCAAGACCGCATTCGCGCGCGACCAGATGGGTCAGCAGCGCGTAGCTGGCGATGTTGAACGGCACGCCGAGAAAGAGATCGGCCGAACGCTGATAGAGCTGACAGGAGAGCCTTCCGTTGGCGACATAGAATTGAAACAGGCAATGGCAGGGCGGCAGTTTCATGCGCTCGATGTCCGGCACGTTCCACGCCGACACGATCAGCCGTCGCGAATTGGGGTTGCGGCGGATTTCGGCGATCAGCCAGGCGATCTGGTCATAGACGCGGCCGTCGCGCCCCTCCCAGGCCCGCCATTGCCGGCCATAGACCGGACCCAGCTCGCCCTGGGAATCGGCCCATTCGTCCCAGATCGAAACGCCGTTTTTCTTCAGATAGGCGATGTTGGTTTCGCCGTTGAGAAACCAGATCAGCTCGTGGACGATCGCCTTGAGATGCAGCTTCTTGGTCGTGACGAGCGGAAACCCGTGCGCGAGGTCGAAACGGATCTGGCGGCCAAACAGCGAGCGCACGCCCGTGCCGGTGCGATCGCCTTTGACCACGCCCTTTTCGAGCGCTTCGCGCAAGAGTTCCAGATAGGCCCGCATCGCGCTCCGCCGTCCGAAAGAAGCGTCCTTCTTAGACGATTCGGACGGCCGGGGCAGCGTCCGTCAGTGGACGCTGACCGTCTCCAGCTCATGCTCCCAGGCGTTGGCGATCGCCGCGTCCTTCGAGTCGGTCAGCATGATCGGCGCGCCGTCGGCGCCGATGAGGGCGAAAAGCTGCAGGCCGGGACGGATTTCCTCGATCTGCGGGAACAGCCGCTGGGCGTCCTCGGACTTGATGGTCTTGAGATAGGCGATCGAGCCGCCGCCGAGATGCGCGAATTCCTGGGCGGTCAATCCTTCAGCGCCGGAGGCGCCAAATCTCGCATTGGCAAAGTTCATCGCTCCACTCCTTCCGGGCCGCCTCGCGGCGCGCCCTGGCGCACACTCAAATCAGTCGCGCGCCACGATATTGATCTTCTTCACGGTTCTTTCCGGTTGCGGACGGGCCACATCGATCGACAACAAACCATTCGCAAGTTCGGCGCCGCGCACCTGCATGCCTTCGGCAAGCAGAAAGCTGCGCTGAAACTGGCGGGCGGCAATGCCGCGATGGAGATAGTCGCGCGACTTGTCGTCCTGCTGGCGACCCCGGATCGCCAACTGGTTTTCCTCCTGCGTCACCTCGATCTGGTCCTGGGCGAAACCCGCAACCGCCAAAGTGATCCGCAGAACCTCCGGCGAACCGTCGCGCGCGGCAATTCTCTCAATATTATAAGGAGGATAGCCGTCCGCAGCGGATTTCGACGCCTTATCGAGCGCACGCTCGATGCCGTCGAAGCCGAGCAAAAATGGCGAGCTCAGCGCCGTCACACGCACCATGATCGAAGCCCCTTTCAGGCGCTCCGCCGAACAGGTCTTCTTAAGCGAACAACCCGCCCGGCTGCCGTCTCAACCGATCCGGACCCGCGCGAACGCGCCCCGGATGAGTGAAATATGGCCTCGCGGGCTCCTGGTTCAAGGCCCAAAGCCCGGTTGCGGCGCGGCGGCGGGCGGCTACTCGCCCAAACCGGCAGCGTGAAGCGAAAACTTGAAGAAAATCTCTACAGACCGACGCCCCTTCGGCTATCAACGGGCCAAACCCGGCGACCGCCCGCGCCAAGAAAGTCCATGCTCAAGACCAAACTCGGCGCCAAACGCCTCTGCCAGGCCTGCGGCTCCCGCTTCTATGACCTCGGCAAGCGGCCGGTCATCTGCCCGCGCTGCGGCGCGGAAGTCGATTTGCAGCGGCTGAAGCGCGTGCGTGCGCCGAAACCCGCGGCGCCCGTCGCGGCGACGCCGGAGGCGAAGGCGCCGCCGGCCGAGCCGGCGCGCTCCCCCGCTGCGCAATCGCGGCCGCGCGAGTGGTCGAGCGAACAGACGGCCGCCCTCGACAAGGTCGGACGCTGGCTCAAAAAGGGCGAGCCGCAGGTGTTCCGCCTGTTCGGCTACGCCGGCGTCGGCAAGACCACGCTCGCCCGTCACCTCGCCGAATCCGCTCCCGGCGAGACCGCCTTTGCCGCCTTCACCGGCAAGGCGGCGCTGGTGATGCGCTCCAAGGGTTGCACCGGCGCCACGACCATTCACGCGCTGATCTATCGGGCGAGCGAAGGCGAGGACGGCGCGCCGAGCTTCACGCTCAATCATGACGGGCCGGCCTCGCGCGCCGCGCTGATCGTCATTGACGAATGTTCCATGGTCGACGCCGAGCTTGGCCGCGATCTTCTCTCTTTCGGCAAGCCGATCCTCGTGCTTGGCGACCCGGCGCAATTGCCCCCCGTCAAGGGCGGCGGCTTTTTCACCGAGGCCGAGCCCGACGCCATGCTGACGCAGATCCATCGTCAGGCGGAGAACGATCCGATCATCCGCCTTTCCGAGATCGTGCGCTCGGGCGGGGAAATCCCCTATGGCGTCTATGGCGCGACGCGCGTCATCCGCCGCGCCGAAGTGGCGAGCGCCGATGTGCTCGAAGCCGATCAGGTGCTGGTCGGGGTCAATCGCACACGCCGGCTCTATAATCAGCGCATCCGGGAGCTCAAGGGCTTCAGCGAGCCTTTGCCGGCGGCCGGCGACAAGCTGGTCTGTCTGCGCAACGACCGCGTCAAGGGCCTGATCAACGGCGGCCTGTGGCGGGTCGAGACGCTGGCGGCGATGCGCAAGGATTTCGTGCGCATGACCTTGCGTTCGGAAGACGATCTCGGCCGCGCTTCCGTCAAGGTCGCGACGCTCAGGCAGTTCTTCGAGGGCGGCGAAGCCGATCTGCCCTACCCGCTGCGACGCGAATCCGACGAATTCGATTACGGCTACGCGCTCACCGTCCATAAGGCGCAGGGGTCGCAATGGGATTCGCTGACCCTGTTCGACGAGAGCCGCGCCTTCCGCGAGCATAGCGCACGCTGGCTCTATACCGGCGTGACGCGAGCCGCCCGTCGGCTGACCCTCGTGCGCTGATTATTTGGCGCCGTTGAAATAGCCAGCGTGGATCGCCAGCAGCAGCACGGCCAGGGCGACGACGATCGCCAGCGCCCAGAGTGCGCCGGTCGCCGAGCCGATCGACGACACGGGCTTACGCGCGCCCAGGCGTCCCGGGGATTCGCCCGTCAGCGTCAGGTCCGCGAGGCGGCGATAGATCGACAGGCGGCGCTCGGTGCTTTCGCCGATGATGTAGGAGCGGCTCTCGGCTTCGCTCGGCGCCCGGCCGGTCGTCTTGATGAAATCGTCGAGCCAGGCCCGCTTATTCTGCTTGTAGATCGAATAAGCGACCAGCCCGGCGACATCCTCCTCGCCGGTAGCGACCAGCGCATCGAAGATCGGGTTGCGTTCGGCGTCGCCGACGGCCTCGGGCGAGGCGGCGAGGCCGCCGGCTTGCGGCAGGGAGGGCTTCGCGCCGCCCGTCATCTGCGCCGCATCGCTGTCCATATCGCTCATCGCCCCAGGCCTCCTCCACGCGCCGCGCCAACTGGGCCCGACAGACAGGCACGATACGCCAGCAATACGCCACGCCGCAATCCGCATGGCCTTGAATCGGCGCCCGCCTCAGACAAGCGGATAATCGACCTCGACCACATAGGGGCCGCCGCCGACGGAATCGCGCGAGGAAAAAAGCGAGAAGGCTTCTGCTTCGAAGGTGGGCGCCGCGAAGCCGCCGCGCGCGCCGAGATAGTGCGCGACCGCGACCGGCGAGGCGGCGCGCAGCCGAGCTAGCGTGACATGGGGCGTGAAATTGCGCGTCTCCGGGGCAAGTCCGATCCGCCGCAATCGGCGCTCTAATTCACCCTGCAATTCGACGAGCGGCTGGTATCGCTTGATGCGGGCGACGATGGCGCGCGGTCTGTCGCCGCCGAAGGAGCCGAACCCGTCGAATTCGACCGCGAAGGGCGCGCGGCGCACCCCCGCCAGCGCCTCGGCGACATCGCGGGCGACATCGGCGTCGATGTCGCCGATGAAGCGCAACGTGACGTGATAGTCGCCTGGCTCAATCCAGCGCGCGCCCGGAACGCCGCCGCGCGCCTCGCTAAGCGTCGCAGTGACCGCGACGGGAAGAGACAGGGCGGCAAAAAGACGGGGCATGTCGGGTCTGGCGACGGCGCGCGGATCGCCGCGTCTTTTTAGCGCGGAGTTGCGATCAGCTCTTGTCGCCGAGCGCGCCGGCGACGCGGAGCGAAATCTCGTCGGCCAGCGCACGCGCGATGCGGATTTCGGCGTCGCGCTCGGCGCGCAGATCGGCGAAGCCCTGCAGCGTACGGTCATAGACGGCGGCGGTGGTCGCTTCGCCGCGAAAGACCAATTGCCCGCCGTCGATCTTGATCAGCGTGAATTTCGCCAGGCCGAGGATCGTCGCCGCATCGGCCGCGTTGGTCTGGGATTCAATGGTCGGCGTCTGCGTGGTCTGCGTCAGGGTGACGGTCAGCCGATATTTGGCGGCCGGCGTCGAGCCGGTGCCGTTGAGACTGCTGATGAGGTCGTCGCCGAGATAATGGCCGATGCGGTCGGGGATCGGAGCGACCTCGACGGCTTGAAGATCGGCGACCAGCCCCGGATGCGAGGCCTCGCTATAGAGCGGCTGGAAACAGCCGCCCAGCGAAAGGGCCAGCGCCAGCGCGGCCAGGCCGCGCGCTCGATCAGACCACGACATTGACGATCCTCTGGGGAACGATGATCACCTTCCGGGCCGGCTTATTATCCATCGCCCGGCGCACGGCGTCGAGGGCCAGCGCGCCGGCCTCGATTTCGGCGTCGGAAGCGTCGCGGCCGATGGTCAATTCGTCGCGTTTGCGGCCGTTGACCTGAACCGGCAGCGTCATTTGGGCGGCGACGGTCAGGCTGCGGTCGGCGAGCGGCCACGGGCTCATCGCAACGAGCGTCTTATGCCCGAGAACCTGCCAGCATTCCTCGGCCAGATGGGGCATCATCGGCGCGAAGGCGTGGACAAGAATATCGCCGGCCTCGGCGAAGGCCCAGCGCAAATCGTCAGGAACCGTCTCCGTCTCGATTTGGCCGACCGCCGTACCCAGTGTGTTGGCGAGTTCGTAGATCGTCGCGATGCAGACATTGAAGCGCAGCCGCTCGATCTCATCCTCGATCTTGGCCAGCGCGCCATGGGCGGCGCGGCGCACCGCGCTCGCGGCCTCGGAGAAGGCGGCCGGCCGCGCCGGGCGGTCAGGCCCGACGATCCGCTCGATTTCGCAGGTCAGCCGCCACAGGCGCTGAACCTGCTTATAGGAGCCCTGCACGCCCGCCTCGGTCCAGATGACGTCGCGTTCGGGGGGCGAGTCCGACAGCATGAACCAGCGCGCCGTGTCGGCGCCGTAGCTGGCGATGATCTCGTCGGGGTCGATTGTGTTGCGCTTCGACTTCGACATTTTCTCGATCGGGCCGATCTCGAGCGCGCTGTCGCCAGCCAGCGCATAGGCGCGCCGGCCGCCATCCTCGGCCTCGACGCGCACTTCGCTCGGCGCGATCCAGCGCCCCTCGGCGTCGCGATAGGTCTCGTGAACGACCATCCCCTGGGTGAACAGGCCAGCGAAGGGCTCGTCGAGATCGAGATGGCCACTGCCGCGCATCGCGCGGGTGAAGAAGCGCGAATAGAGGAGATGCAGGATCGCGTGCTCGATGCCGCCGATATATTGATCGACCGGCAGCCAGCGATCGACGATGGCCGGCGTCGTCGGCGCGGTCTCGTTCCACGGATCGGTGAAGCGGGCGAAATACCACGAGGAATCGACGAACGTATCCATCGTGTCCGTCTCGCGCCGCGCGTCGCGGCCGCATTGCGGACAGGTGACATGCTTCCAGGTCGGATGGCGATCGAGCGGATTGCCAGGCGCGTCGAAAGTCACGTCGTCGGGCAATCTGACGGGCAAGTCCTTTTCCGGAACCGGAACGATTCCGTCGGCCTCGCAATGAATGATCGGGATCGGGCAGCCCCAGTAGCGCTGGCGGGAAATGCCCCAGTCGCGCAGCTTGTAATTGACCTGCCGCTGGCCCTGCGATCGATTGCCGATGGTCTGCGTCTCCAGTCGCTTTGCGACTTCGGCCTTGGCCGCCTCGATCGTCATGCCATTGAGGAAGCGCGAATTGATCATCACGCCGTCGCCGTCATAAGCGACCTTATCGACCGCGAAACTCGCCGGATCGACGCCCGGCGGGCAGACCACCGCCGTCGCGCCCAGACCATAGACATTGACGAAATCGAGATCGCGCTGGTCATGCGCCGGGCAGCCGAAGATCGCGCCGGTGCCGTAGTCCATCAGGATGAAATTGGCGACATAGACCGGCAGCCGCCAGCCCGCGTCAAACGGATGGATTACGCGAAGGCCGGTGTCATAGCCCTTCTTTTCCGCCGTCTCGATCGCCGCCACCGAAGTGCCCATGCGCCGGCATTCCTCGATGAAAGCGGCGAGCTTGGGATCGTGGCGCGCCGCCGCGCCCGCCAGCGGATGATCGGGGGCGATAGCCATGAATTTCGCGCCAAACAGCGTGTCGGGCCTCGTCGTGTAGATTTCGAGTTCGCGCGCCTCGGGCGCGTCCGCGAGGCGCCCACGCGAAGCGGGATCGATCGCGAAACGCACCAGCATGCCCTCGGAGCGGCCGATCCAGTTGCGCTGCATCAGGCGTACTTTTTCGGGCCAGCGATCGAGATGATCGAGCGCGGCGAGCAATTCGTCGGAATAGTCGCTGATCTTGAGGAACCACTGCGTCAGTTCGCGCTGTTCGACCGGCGCGCCCGAGCGCCAGCCGCGTCCCTCAACCACCTGCTCATTGGCCAGCACGGTGTTGTCGACCGGGTCCCAGTTGACCTTCGATTTCTTGCGCGCCACGAGGCCGCTCGCGAGAAAATCGAGAAACAATTTCTGCTGGTGGCGATAGTAGCTCGGATCGCAGGTCGCCACCTCGCGCGACCAGTCGAGCGATAGGCCCATCGATTTGAGCTGGGCGCGCATCGTCGCAATATTGGCGTAGGTCCATTTGGCGGGATGGGTCGCATTTTGCATCGCGGCGTTTTCGGCCGGCATGCCGAAAGCATCCCAGCCCATCGGATGCAGCACGTTGAAGCCGCGCGCCCGCTTGTAGCGGGCGACCACGTCGCCCATCGCATAGTTGCGTACATGGCCCATGTGGATGCGCCCCGACGGATAGGGGAACATCTCGAGCACATAATATTTGGGGCGCGGGTCCTCGTTCTGGGTGGCGAAAACGGACTTTTCGGCCCAGGTCTTCTGCCATTTCTGCTCGGATTCGCGGACGTTGTAGCGCTCTGGCCGCATGGTCTCGGAAAGCCGTTTCGGTTCTGTTCGAGGAAGCGGCGCGACAAAACATGATTTGCCCAAATGGGTCAAATCCCCGCCGGAAATCGCCTTTGACGCCGGGGGCCGGCGGTTTTGCGGCGAGCCGGCCAATTTGACGGGTTCTGGGGGCTGTACCATGGTCGCCCCCGCGGTCATCCGGCCGCCAGAGCGAACGGCCAAGAGTTACGCAACATGAGTTACGCAATTCACGAACCCGTCCTGCACCCGACGCCCATTCCCAAGCTGCGGCCGACCCAGATGACGGTCGGCCTGCGCGAAGTCGCGCTCAAGCGCAAAGCCTGGGCGGCGCGCGGCGGCAAGAAGGCGGACGGCTTTCTCGCCCATCATCTGGCGCCGGTGGTCATCGGGCCGAGCGAGCGCTCCTTTCTCGTCGATCACCATCATCTTGTGCGCGCGCTGCATGACGAGGGCCTTGAGAGCGTTTTCGTCGTCATCGTCGCCGATCTGCGCAAGCTCGACCTCGAGACCTTCTGGAATGTGATGGAATTCCACGGTTGGGCGCATCCTTACGACGCCAACGGCAAGCGGCGCGATTTCGCCGATCTGCCCAAGACGGTGGAAGACCTGGTCGACGACCCCTACCGCTCGCTGGCCGGCGAATTGCGCAGCGCCGGCGGCTTCGCCAAGGACACGACCCCATTCTCCGAATTCCTCTGGGCCGATTTTCTGCGCCCCCGCATAAAGGCGAAGGAATTGCGCAAGGATTTCGACACCGCGCTGGAGCATGCGACCACGCTGGCCAAGACCGAGGACGCGAGCTACCTGCCCGGCTGGTGCGCGCCGCATGTCAAACCGGCGCAAGTCGCCAAAACGGCCGCCGCCAAAAAGCCCGCCGCCGCCAAGGGCGCCGCGGGCAAGGAGGCGTCGGGCAAGAGCGCCAAGCACAAAGACGAAGCCAAACTGCGCCGCGGCGCGGCGCCGCCGGCCGCCGACTGATCTGAGCCGCGGCGGACCGCCTGCAAGCAAAACCATTTGCGCGGGCCGCCGGCGACGCGCGGCGACCGGCGCGGATTTCCTTGCGACTGCGCCAGCCGATGGCAAGGCGCCGGCCGGCTATCGGCGCGGCCCTATAGCAAAAACGAATGTCAGGGGTTGCAGTTGCGAGGCGACGGCCCGCTTTGGCGCGTGATAGCCAATTCGACAGTGAGACAAGGGGAAGGCGGCGTTTGAACGAGGAACCGATTCTGGACGTCGCGCATCTCGGGCATCTCGAACTCCTCACCGCGACACCGCAGAAGAGCCTCGATTTCTTCGTCAACGTGCTGGGCATGACCGAGAGCGGCCGCAAGGGCGAATCGGTCTACCTGCGCGGCTGGGACGACTACCAGCGCTATTGCCTGAAATTGACCGGCGCGAAGACCTCCGGCCTCGGTCATGCGGGTTTTCGCGCGCGCAGCCCGCAGGCGCTGGCGCGCCGGGTCGAAGCCCTGAAGGCGGCCGGCGCGGGCGTCGGCTGGATCGATGGGGAACTCGGCCATGGCCCGGCCTTTCAGTTTCGCGATCCCGACGGCCATCTCCTCGAACTCTATTACGAGACCGAATGGTACGAGGCGCCGCCCGCGCTGCGGCCCGCGTTGAAGAACCAGGCGCAACGTTTTCCCGCACGCGGCGTCAATGTGCGTCGCATCGACCATTTCAACTGTCTGGCCGCCGACATCGCCGCCAACCGCGAATTCTTCCAGCGCACACTCGGCTTCCGCCTCACCGAGCAGATCGTGCTCGACAATGGCGTCGAGGCCGGCATGTGGCTCACCTGCACCAACAAGAGCTACGACTTCGCCTATACGCGCGAGGCGCATGGCGTGAAGGGGCGGTTCCACCACCTGACCTTCGCGCTCGACAGTCGCGAAGACGTGTTGCGGGCGGCCGATATTTTTCTGGAGAACGGCGTCTTTATCGAGACCGGTCCGCACAAGCACGCGGTGCAACAGACCTTCTTTCTCTATGTCTATGAGCCGGGCGGCAATCGCGTCGAGGTCGCCAATGCCGGCGCGCGTCTCGTGCTGGCGCCAGACTGGAAGCCGATCGTCTGGAGCGAGCAGGAACGCAAAAAGGGACAGGCGTGGGGTCTCAAGACGATCGAGAGCTTCCACACCCACGGCACGCCGCCGCTGCCGGGCGAGCCAGCGACGCCCAAGGTCACGGGAAGCGACGCGTGAGCGCCGCCTGTTCGTCAAGGGAAGGGGCGAGGTATAGGGTCGAGACATTCGCTTCAAACTCGCCCCGGACAAGAACACGAGGCGTTAGGCGGGATTGGCGGGATCGCCATCCGCAATTCGGGAGGAGTTTTTCATGATGCCCAGTCGTTGGATTTCGAGCGCCGCCTTCGTCGCCGCGCTGATCGCGGCGCCCGCCTTCGCCGACGACAATGTCGTCACCGTCGGCCTGATCCTGCCGATGACTGGCCAGCAGGCGAGCACCGGCAAGCAGGAACAGGCCGGCGCCAATCTCTACATCCAGACGCATGGCGACAAAGTCGCCGGCAAGACAATCTCGCTCGTCGTCAAAGACGACACCGGCGCGCCCGACGTCACCAAGCGCCTCGCCCAGGACCTCATCGCCAATGACAACGCCAAGGCTCTGATGGGCTTCGGCCTCACGCCGCTGGCGCTCGCCGTCGCACCGGTCGCGACCGAAGCCAAAGTGCCCGAGATCGTCACCGCCGCCGCCACGGCGATGATCACCGAGAAGTCGCCCTATATCGTGCGCACCTCCTTCACCCTGCCGCAGGCGGCGGCGCCAATGGCCGAATGGTGCCTGAAGAACAACATCCACAAGGTGGTGACGCTGGTCGCCGATTATGGGCCGGGCAACGACGCCGAGAAATGGTTCTCCGATGTGTTCGAGAAGGGCGGCGGCCAGGTCATCGAGAAGATTCGCACGCCGCTCAAGAGCCCCGACTTCGCGCCCTTCCTGCAGCGGGTGAAAGACGATGCGCCGGAGGCGCTGTTCGTCTTCCTGCCGTCGGGCCAGGGCGCCGAGTTCATGAAACAATTCGCCGAGCGCGGCCTCGACAAATCGGGCGTGCGCCTGATCGCCACCGGCGACGTCACCGACGACGATCAGCTCGCCGGCATGGGCGACGCGGCGCTCGGCGTCGTGACCACGCATCACTATTCCGCCAACCACGATTCGCCGGAGAACAAAGCCTTCGTCGAAGCTTTCGAAAAGGCCAATCCCGGCATGCGGCCGAATTTCATGGCGGTGGCCGCCTATGACGGCATGGCGCTGCTCTATCAGGCGCTGGAGAAGACCAAGGGCGCGACCGACGGCGACGCGCTGATTGCGGCGATGAAGGGCTTAAGCTGGGTGAGCCCGCGCGGGCCGGTCGCCATTGACCCCGACACGCGCGACATCGTGCAGAACATCTACGTGCGCAAGGTCGACAAGGTCGACGGCGCGCTCTTCAACGTGGAGTTCGACACGATCCCCAACGTCAAGGACCCCTATAAAGCGTCCAAGAACTGAGTGGAGACGAATTGAGCCGCCCGGCGCCGCCGTGCTGACCATCCTGTTCGACGGCGTCGCCTATGGCATGCTGCTGTTTGTGCTGGCCTGCGGGCTGGCGGTGACGCTCGGACTGATGAATTTCGTCAATCTCGCCCATGGCGTCTTCGCCATGGGCGGGGGCTATATCACGGCGCTGTTGATGAACCGCGCCGGCGTTCCCTTTCTCGCCACGCTGCCGCTCGCCTTCCTCATCCCGGCGCTTGCCGGCCTTGTCCTCGAACGCCTGCTCTATCGTTGGCTCTATGGCGCAAGCCAGCTCGATCAGGTGTTGCTGACGATCGGCCTGGTGCTGATGGCGGTCCCCGCCTTCGACTATTTTCTCACCGATCAGGCGCAGCAGATCCATCTGCCCGCCTATCTCGAGGGGCGCATCGAGTTCCATGGCGTGTCGCTCGGCGCCTATCGGCTGTTCCTCATCCTCGTGTGCGGGCTGATCGCAGCACTGTTGCAAATCTTCCTCGTCAGCACCCGCTTTGGCGCGCAATTGCGCGCCGCGGTCGACGACCCGCGCGTCGCCGCCGGGCTTGGCGTCGATGTCGAACGGCTGTTCGCCGTCGCTTTCGCGACCGGCAGCGGTCTTGCCGGACTGGGCGGCGCGCTGGCGGCCGATGTCGTGGGCGGCGTCGATCCCAACTTCCCGATCAAATTCATGGTCTCGTTTTTGATCGTCGTCGCCATCGGCGGCTCGCGCGGCATCGCCGGCGCCTTCTTCGGCGCGCTGCTGCTCGGCGTGCTCGATGTCGCGGGCAAATATTACTTCCCCTCGATCGGCGCCTTCATCATCTATGCGGTGATGGTGACGACGCTGATCCTTCGTCCGCAGGGCCTGTTCGCCAAGGGCGGCGCATGAGCGCCTTCGCGTCAGACGAGGCCGCGCGCGTCTCGCGCCACCTGCTGCGCCGCCGCCGCTGGCGTCCGCTGGAGATCGCGGCCTGGCTGGCGCCCCCGGCTTTGATCCTCATCTTTCCCTCGCGCGCGCTGCTGATCAACGAGATCCTCATCCTCGGCCTGTTCGCGCTGTCGCTCGATCTGGCGCTCGGCTTCGGCGGCCTGGTGTCGCTCGGCCACGCCGCCTTTCTCGGGATCGGCGCCTATACGGCCGGCATTCTGGCGAGCCGCGGCGTTAACGATCCGCTGCTCGGTCTGCTGATCGCCAGCGCGCTCGCGGGACTTGCCGGTCTCGTCACCGCGCCGCTGGTGCTGCGCGGCGCCGATCTGACCCGTCTGATGGTGACGCTCGGCGTCTCGCTGCTCTTGGGCGAACTCGCCAATCGCAACGCCTGGATCACCGGCGGCGCCGACGGGCTGGATTTCACCGTCGGGCGGCTCTTTGGCGTGTTTGCGCTCGATTTCACTGGGCGGCGCGCCGCCGCGCTGTACAGTTTCGTCGTCCTCTTCGTCCTCTTCGCGCTGGCGCGGCGCGTGATGCGCTCGAGCTTCGGCCAATCCGTGCAGGCGGTGCGCCAGAGCCGGCTGCGCGCCGGCGCGCTCGGCGTGCCGGCCAATCGGCGGCTGATCGCCATCTATGGCCTTGCCGCGGCCTATGCCGGCGCCGCGGGGGCGCTCATCGCCGAGACGACGCAAATCGTCTCGCTCGACATTTTCGACTTCCACCGCTCGGCCGATGTGCTGCTGATGCTGATCATCGGCGGCCCCGGCTATCTCTACGGCGGGTTGATCGGCGCGGCGATTTTCGTCGGCCTGCGCGACCTGATCTCCGGCGCGACTCCCGAATATTGGGAATTCTGGATCGGCCTCTTGCTGGTCGCACTGGTGAGCGTCGGACGCGAGCGGGTTGAGGCCGCGCTCGCCCGGTTCGCCCGTCGTCCGTATCTCACCCGGCCGGGTGAGGCCGCGCCGTGAGTGGCGGGACAGGCGCGGCCTTGGAGGCGCGCGGCCTCTGCAAGCGTTTTGGCGGCCTGACCGTCACCGACGATGTCTCGCTGACGCTCGCGCCGGGCGCGCGTCACGCGCTGATCGGCCCCAATGGCGCCGGCAAGACGACCTTGATCAATCTTCTCACTGGCGTGCTGGCGCCGAGCGAAGGCCGGGTCTTGCTAGCCGGCGACGACGTCACCGCGCTGCCGCGACATGCGCGCGCGCGTCGCGGCCTCGCGCGCACCTTCCAGATCAATCAGCTCTTCCCCGATTTCAGCCCGGCCGAAGCGCTCGCGGTCGCGATCGCCGAACGCGAGGGGCTTGGCGCCGATCCGCTGCGCGAAGCTGGTTCGCGCGGATCAATCGTCGCCGAGATCGTCGATCTGCTTGGACGCTTCGGCCTGCTCGCCGATATGGATCGCGCTACCCGCACCCTCGCCTATGGCAAGCAGCGGCTCCTAGAAATTGCGCTGGCGCTCGCGTGCCGTCCGCGCGTGCTGCTGCTGGACGAACCGGCGGCCGGGGTGCCGGAGCGCGAAAGGCAGGACATTCTCGCCGCGCTCGCTGCCTTGCCGGCCGATGTGGCGATCCTGCTGATCGAGCACGACATGGACCTCGTTTTCAGCTTCGCCAGCCGCATCACCGTGCTGGTCGCCGGCCGCATCCTCACCGAAGGGCCGCCCGAGGCCATCGCCTTCGATCCCCGCGTCAAGGCCGTTTACCTCGGCGAGGACGCGCATGGCTGAGCTTTTGCGCGTCGAAGGGCTCAGGGCCAGCTATGGCGAAGCGGTCGTCATCGAGGGGCTCGATCTGGCGCTCGCCGACGGGCGCTCGCTCGCGGTGCTCGGGCGCAACGGCGCCGGCAAAACGACGCTTATCAATGCGCTGATCGGCGCGGTCAAATCGAGCGGGCGGGTGACGCTCGGCGGCGTCGATCTCTCCCGCCTGCCCTCGCATCGCCGCGCGCGGGCCGGTCTCGGCTGGTGCCCGCAGGAGCGCAATATCTTTCGCTCGCTGACGGTCGAGGAAAACCTCACCGCCGTCGCGCTGCCGGGGCCGTGGAATCTGGCGCGGGTCTACGCCATGTTCCCTCGGCTCGAAGAGAGACGCGCCAATATGGGCGGGCAGCTCTCGGGCGGCGAGCAGCAGATGCTGGCGATCGGCCGCGCCCTGATGCTCAACCCGAAGCTGCTGCTGCTCGACGAGCCCACAGAGGGGCTAGCGCCGGCGATCGTCGACGAATTGCTGGCGGCTTTGAAGCGGCTCGCCGCCGAAGGCCTGTCGATGATCGTCGTCGAGCAGAAGGCGGCCAAGATCCTGCGCTTCGCCGACGAGGCGATTATCCTTAACCGTGGCGCGATTGTCGTCCGCGCCGCCAGCGCCGCGCTGATCGCCGACGAGGGCGCCTTGCACGCCCATCTGACCGCCGCCGGCTAGTGATTAAAACCCAACGCTTGGTGCCCGCCTGAGAATGTCGCAAAAGGGCGGATTGCCGCCATCGGTGGGCGCCTCTAGCCTTATAATTGAATCGCTCTTGCGTTGCGGGAGACAGAGATGGAAGTCACATTCGAGGTTGATGGCGCCCCGATCAAATTTTCAAGAAATTGGTTCACAGGTCGATGTACCCTGAACATCGGAACCGAAAACGAAATCCTCCAGTCGCCATGGAACCCCTTTACTCACTTCTCCGTGGAGACGACGAGGCGGTGGCAATGTTCCGTCAAGGGACATGACGTTGTCATTGAAAAAGTTCGTCCCTTGCTCCTCGCCGGAGTTCGGCCGCAAACATATCGAATCTTTATCGACGGCAAGCTTGTTCAAGAACAAAACGGGTTTTAGCCATAGCTCGGCAAGCTTCTATGCAGATCCTATAGTCCAACCTTTAACCGCTCACGCGATGGTCTGCTGTTGGCGCTTTGCTGCCGTTGGTCGGGCAAAGCGCGACCGTCCTCAATGGACCGGCTTCAGCCGTGGTCGGCCAGCCCTGCGGAAGCTGGGAGCGGTACGGCATCTCTCCGTTACTTGGGCAATTTCGAGCGTATTTCGTCAGGCAAAGGAGCGCCGCTTTGCCATCGTGCGATGAGCGCTTCAGCGTCGCCTCGCTGATCTTTTGATAGTCGGTAGCTCAGCGCAACTGCGGCTTCGTGCGCGACATCGTTGCCTGCGTCGCTAGCGTGCCGGTAAAGAACGTATGCCGCGACGAGATCGACCGGCGCATCGCCCAATCCACGCTCAAACAGCAAGCCCAAGTCTGTCTCGGCGTGTGCATTCCCTTGGTCGGCGGCTTTACTATCGAGCAGTCGGGCCTGCCGAAGGTCCTGAGGGACGCCGCGACCCATCGAGTACATATAAGCGAGGTTTGCTTGTGCGATGGACTGACCGAGATCGGCGGCTCTTCGCCACCACTTCGCCGCCTGAAGGTCGTCTTGCGGAAGACCCATTTTTCCCGTGGCGTACATGAGCCCCAATTGAAACTCTTTGGCTGCTGCATCCTTCATAGGATCGGCGCATGGAAAGCGTATACTATTGCCGTTATCGAGAGTTGCAACATAAGTTATCGTAAAATGACCGCTAGCCTGCGGCATATTCCTCGCGAACAACGATTTTCTCTTCTCTTCGTCGGCCTGTTTACCTGTAAGGGCGGCCCACGAACTAGCATCCCCCTGTCCCTGCTCAGCGGCTTTTTGGAGCCATACGCCCGCTTGCGTATCGTCGGCTGGCGCGCCCTCGCCGCGCAAAAGCATGCACCCCAAATTATACTGTGCGTCTGCGTCGCCTCGGTCGGCGAGCCGTCGCCACACTTCGAGGGCTGAGCGGTATTGGCGCGCGCGATAAGCGTCTGCGGCATCGTCGAAGTCGTCAGCGATTGCTTTCGCGGGCACACGATTGGCAGAATCGCGCATATGAATCCAAGCGCAGCTTTGCGGAAATTCAAGGCTAACATTCGGACCTCTGTGCCACACTAGTACATGCGGGTTCATCCTCTATCGCTGGACTGTGTTAAGGCGCGCGACCCCAAATTCATAGTCTCTCTCGAAAGGGAACGTTTTTGAGAGACCGGCGGCGCGGTGGGCAATCGCCGCCAAACACCCAGAAGTCGCCTCTTAAAACTCATTCTTGATTCCTACCTCTCAAAAGGCCGTCGAACCGCGAGTTTCGAGCGGTACAGAAGCCAAGACATTTGAAACGCACGGCCATTGCGGGAAAATCAATCACTTCGGCGTTGCGGTTCTCTGTTGCAGATGTTTGCTCGCCACCTCTGGTCGCCGCCGGCACCACGCCAACATTACGTCCGCTATCGAGAACAATCGCATCGCACGGCAACGGCCACAAAGGGCGCGATCCAGTCTGAGAGCAGCGAGTGTGAACGTCCGCTTCCGCGATCGGCTGGATGGCCTGCCTACACACGACTTGGGTCGGCTCCAGCCGTTGGTCGGCCTGCCCGGTCGGGCGCCAAGTGTAAGATTTTTGCCACTGGTTGCATCAGCGCGCAACGAGAATGGCGTGCGCCGCCGACTGGATCCGCGCAGCGGCCCGCGCCGTCATGCGCGCGTCACGCGAGTCAACTAACCGCTGCCGAACTCAGGCGACCAAAGCCCCGGAGGAAGCGTGCAGCACACAGTTCGCGCGGCGCAGCGCGCCACCGGCGACGGCTTGCGGGCCGCCGTTCATCGCAGCAAGGCGCTCAGCCGCGCCGGCATGCTGGAGCGTCTCTTCACCGCCGCCTTCCGCGGCCTGGTCTATCCGCAGATCTGGGAGGACCCTGTCGTCGACCTCGAGGCGCTTCGCCTCGGCCCGACGGATCGCGTGCTGACCATCGCCTCGGGCGGCTGCAACGCCCTCTCCTATCTCGTCGCCGATCCGGCGGAAATCATCGCCATAGACCTCAATGGCGCGCATGTCGCGCTTGGCCGGCTCAAGCTGGCCGCCCTGCGGCATCTTCCCGATTACGAGTCGTTCCGGCGCTTTTTCGGCGAAGCGGATTCGCGCGCCAATGTCGCCGCCTATGACCGGGTGCTGCGCAGCCGCATCGATCCGGTGAGCCGCGCCTATTGGGACGCCCGCCCCTATCGGTTGCGCCGCCGCATCGACCTCTTTTCGCGCAATGTCTATCGCTATGGGCTGCTCGGGCATTTTCTGACCGCCGGCCACGCCTTGGCGCGACTGCATGGCGCCAACCCGCGCGCGATGCTCGAGGCCCGCTCGCTCGGCGAGCAGCGCGCGCTGTTCGACCGCCATCTCGCGCCGGTCTTCGACAAGCCGACCGTGCGCTGGCTGATGCGCCAGCCCGCCTCGCTCTACGGTCTCGGCATCCCGCCGGCGCAGTATCGCGCGCTGGCGGGCGATTCCGTTGAGGGCATCGGCGCCGTTTTGCGCCAGCGGCTGGAGCGGCTCGCCTGCGACTTCGATATCAAAGACAATTATTTCGCCGCCCAGGCCTTCGGCCGCCGTTATGCGCGCGGACCGAACGCCGCTCTGCCGCCCTATCTCCAGCGCGAGAATTTCGACGCCCTGCGCGCCCGCGCCGACCGGCTGAGCTTCGTCCATGGCTCGCTGACCCAGCGTTTGAGCGACAGCCCGGCGGCGAGCTACGACGCCTATGTGCTGCTCGACGCGCAGGACTGGATGAACGACGCCGAGCTGACGGCGCTGTGGACGCAGATCACTCGCACGGCGCGACCGGGCGCCCGGGTGATCTTCCGCACCGCAGCCGACGAGCGGCTGCTGCCCGGCCGCCTGCCCGACGATCTGCTCGCGCTGTGGAACTATGAAGAGAGCCAAAGCCGCGATCTCGGGCGGCGCGACCGCTCGTCGATCTATGGCGCCTTCCATCTCTATCGACTGGCCGAACGCGCCCAATGAGCGACGCCGCGCTGTCGATGGACCGCATGTATCGACGTCAGCGCTATATTTATGACGCGACGCGAAAATTCTACCTCCTCGGGCGCGATGGCGCGATCGCCGCGCTGTCGCCGCGGCCCGGCGAAGCGGTGCTTGAGATCGGCTGCGGCACCGGACGCAATCTGATCGCCGTCGCGCGCCGCTTTCCGCAAGCGCAGGTCTTCGGTCTCGACGTGTCAAACGAGATGCTGACCAGCGCGCGCGTCGCGATCCGCCGCGCCGGGCTCGAGAACCGCATCCATGTCGCCCAGGGCGACGCGACGGATTTCGACCCCACGACGCTCTTCGCGCGCGCTGATTTCGACCGGGTGCTGATCTCCTATGCGCTGTCGATGATCCCGCCCTGGCGGGCGGCGCTGGCCCATGCGCTCGATGCGCTTCGTCCCGGCGGCGCGCTCGAGATCGTCGACTTCGGCGATCAAGCGGGATTGCCACGCGTCTTTCGCTCCGTGCTGCGACGCTGGCTCGCCGCTTTCGAGGTGACGCCGCGCGACGATCTGCGTGAGGAACTGGGCGCTTTGGCCAGGGCGCGGCCCCTGCGCTTTCTCACCGCCGCGCCCTTTGGCGGCTATGCGATCCGCGCGACGGTGCTCAAGCCCTAGCGCAAGGCTGGACAGCCCGTTCCATCGCGACATAGTCTCCCGCGCTCGCCGGGGCGCCTCGCCCCGCGCCCTCGGGACGTTTCGTGCTCGGCTATGCGCTTCAGCGCTTTCTCGTCCTCGCCGCGACGCTGGCCGTCGCCTCTTTCGTCGTCTTCGGCGTCATAGAGATCTTGCCGGGAAATGCGGCGGAAACCATTCTCGGCGCCAGCGCGACGCCCGAGACGGTCGCCGCGCTCGCTCATAAGCTCGGTCTCGACCAGCCCTTCGCCCTTCGCTACTGGCATTGGGCGAGCGGCGCGCTCAGCGGCGATCTCGGCCTTTCCTACGCCTATGGCTCACCGATTGGCCCACTGATCGCCGAGCGTCTAGCCGTCAGCGCGCCGCTCGCCGCCATGGCGATGGCGATTGCGGCGACGCTGGCTTTGCTGGGCGGCGTCTACGCCGCAGGCCAGCGCGGCAAGACCGGCGACGTCGCGGTGATGGCGGCCAGCCAGGTCGGCCTCGCCATTCCCAATTTCTGGCTCGCCTTGGTGCTGGTGCTGATTTTTGCCGTTCACTGGCGTCTGGCGCCGGCCGGCGGTTTCCCCGGCTGGAGCGCGGGGATCGGCCCCTGCCTCGCCGCGCTCATCCTGCCGGCGATCGCGCTCGGCGTTGTGCAGGCGGCGGTGCTGGCGCGCGTCACGCGCTCGGCGCTGGTCGAGACCCTCAATGAGGATTTCATCCGCACCGCGCGCGCCAAGGGCCTGTCGCGCGGCGCAACGCTGTGGCGCCACGCGCTGCCCAATGCGATGACGCCGATCCTCACCATCATGGGGCTGCGCTTCGCCGATCTGCTCGCCGGGGCCATCGTGGTCGAAAATGTCTTCGTGCTGCCGGGCCTTGGGCGGTTGATCGTTCAGTCGATCGGCAATCGCGACGCACTGGTGGTCGAAGACTGCGTGATGCTGATCGCGGTCACCGTCATCGCGATCAATTTTCTCGTCGATCTCGCCTGTGCGGCGATCGACCCGCGGCTGAGGACGCGCGAGACGTGAGCGAGACTGGCGCAAGACGTATGAGGCGCGGCGGATTGAGCCTGCCGCTAGGCGCGGCGCTGGCCGCGCTGCTGATCGGCGCTGCCGCGTTGTCGCTAGTGTGGACCCCCTACCCGCCCGCAGCGCTCGACATTCCCCACAAGCTCGCCGAGCCGTCGCTGGCGCATTGGCTCGGCTCGGATTCCTTGGGCCGCGACATCCTGTCGGAAATTCTCGCCGGCGCGCGCGTGTCGATCCTGGTCGGCGTGATCGCCGTCGCCATCGGGCTCGGCCTCGGCGTCGCGCTCGGGCTCCTCGCGGCGGCGCGCGGCGGCCTGCTCGATCAGGCGATCATGAAACTGAGCGACTTCGCTTTCGCTTTCCCGGCCCTGCTCTGGGCGATCCTGCTGACCTCGACCTATGGTCCCGGCGTCGTCAACGCGATCGCCGCGATCGGCGTCGCCAATGCGCCGATCTTCGCCCGGCTGACGCGCGCCACCGCGAAGGGGGCGCTCGCCAGCGACTATGTGCTGGCGGCGCGCGCCGCCGGCCGCGGCTCGCTCGCCATCATCTTCGACCATGTCCTGCCCAACATCGCGCCGGCGCTGATCGTCCAGGCGACGATCCAATTCGCCATCGCCATTCTCGCCGAGGCGGCGCTCTCCTATCTTGGACTGGGCGCGCAGCCGCCGCTCGTCTCCTGGGGGCGGATGCTCGCCGACGCGCAGAACTGGATGTATATGGCGCCGCGGCTGGCGATCTTTCCCGGCCTCGCGGTGGCGCTCAGCGTCTTCGGCCTCAATCTGCTCGGCGACGGATTGCGCGACGCGCTCGACCCGAAACTCCGGGCGCGGCGCTGACATGCTGCTCGAGGTCATCGATCTCGCTGTGGACCTGCCGACGCCGCAGGGTCTGCGCCGCGTGGTTCACGATGTCTCGTTCTCGCTTGACGCAGGCGAGAGTCTCGGAATCGTCGGCGAATCCGGCTCCGGCAAGACGATGACCGCGCTGGCGCTGATGGCGCTGCTGCCCGACGGCGCGATCGTTTCCGGCGCGCTGCGCTTTCTCGGTCGCGATCTCGTCGGCTTGCCGGAAGCCGAAATGCGCAAGCTGCGTGGTGATCAGATCGCCATGATCTTCCAGGAGCCGATGACCGCGCTCAATCCGATCCAGCGGGTCGGGCGCCAGGTCGCCGAGCCGCTCAGGCTCCATCGCGGCATGGACAAAGCCGCCGCCTGGGCGGAGGCCGTGAGGCTGCTCGAACGGGTGCGTCTGCGCGAACCCGAACGGGCCGCCAAAGCCTATCCATTCGCGCTGTCGGGCGGCGAGCGTCAGCGCGCGATGATCGCCATGGCGCTCGCCTGCGCGCCCAAACTGCTGATCGCCGATGAGCCGACCACCGCGCTCGACGTCACCGTGCAGGCGCGCATCCTCGATCTGATCGCCGCCTTAAGCGCGCAATCGGCCATGGCGACGCTGCTCGTCAGCCATGACCTTGCCGTCGTCGCGCGCAATTGCCGCAACGTGCTGATCCTCTATGGCGGCACAGTAATGGAAAGCGGGCCGGCCGAGGCGGTGCTGAGCGACGCGCGCCACCCCTATACAAAGGCGCTGCTCGACGCGCGACCGCGCGCCAACGCGCCGCGCGGCGAAAGACTGCGCGCCATTGCCGGCTCGGCCGCGCCGGCCGGCGCCAATCCGCAGGGCTGCCCTTTCGCCGGCCGCTGCCCCCTCACGCTGGACGCCTGTCGCGTCACGCCGCTGCCGACGGTCGCGCTTGAGGGCGGACGGCGGGTGCGTTGCCTCAGAGTCGGCGCCGACGGGAGGCTGACGTGAGCGCCCCGCTGCTCGAGGTCGTCGATCTCGTCAAAGATTATGCTCTGCCGCGCCCAAGCTGGTTCGCGCCCCGCCCGCGCCTGCGCGCCGTCGACGGCGTCAGCCTGACGGTTGCGACCGGCCGCTCCTTCGGAATCGTCGGCGAATCGGGCTCGGGTAAATCGACGCTGGCGCGCGCCATCATGGCGCTGGAGAGCCCGACGGCAGGAATGGTGCGGCTCGAAGGGCGACCGCTGTTTACGCTGACGCAGCGCGAATTGCGCGCGGCGCGCGCCGACATGCAGATGATCTTTCAGGACCCCTATGGTTCGCTCGATCCGCGTCAGCGCGTGCGCCGCATTGTCGCGGAGCCTCTGCTCAATCTCGCCCATGTTAAGCGCGCTGAGCGCGAGGCGCGCGTGTTGGAGGCTCTGAGCGCAGTCGGCCTCGCAGCCTCCGACGCCGAGAAATATCCGCATGAGTTTTCCGGCGGCCAGCGCCAGCGCATCGCCATCGCCCGGGCGCTGGCGACGCGGCCGAAACTGGTCGTCGCCGACGAGCCGGTGTCGGCGCTCGATGTTTCGGTGCAGGCGCAGGCGCTCAACCTGATGAGCGATCTGCAGCGCGACGCGGGCGTCACCTTCTTTCTCATCAGCCATGATCTCGCGGTGGTCGGCTATCTTTGCGACGAGGTCGCGGTGATGTTTCGCGGCCGCTTCGTCGAGACGGGGCCGGCCGCAAGACTCCTCAAGGCGCCGGCGCATCCCTATACGCGCGAATTGGTCGACGCCGCGCCGAAGCTCGAAGAGACGGCGATCGCCGCCGTTCCCGAAGCGCCGGCGCGCGAGGCCGCGCCAGGCGGCTGCGCCTATGCCACGCGCTGCCGCTTCGCCCAGTCGCGCTGCTTTGAGACGGCGCCCCAATTGCGCGCGCTCGACGAGACCCGTTCCGTCGCCTGTCACTTTCCGCTGTAAGGCAGATTCAACGCGCCGCGCCGGCGATCAGCCGCGCCGCAAAGAGGCCCATGAGGCCGGCAAATCCATAGTCGAAACCGCGCATCGCGCGGGGATTGGCGCGCGCCGCCGCGACGAAGCGTCCGGCGACGGCGATCATCGCCGCATTGATCGCCCCGCCGATGAGGATGAAGCTGAAGCCGAGTACGAAAAACCTGGCGCTCGGATTGGGATCGCCGACGTCGATGAATTGCGGCAGGAAGGTCACGAAGAACAGAATGATCTTCGGATTGGTGAGATTGATCAGCAGCCCGGCGAGATAGGCGCTGCGCAATCCGCCTGGCGCGCCCCCGGTCTCGAACTTCAGCGTCGCCCCATGCCTGAGCGCGGCCCAGGCGAGATAGAGCAGATAGAGCGCGCCGGCGATTTTCACCGCATCATAGGCGCGCGCCGAAGCGGCGATGAGCGCCGAGAGGCCAAGCGCGGCGGCGAACGTATGGACGACGACGCCGCTTAGCGCCCCGGCGAGCGCCGCAAATCCGCATGATCGCCCGTCGCGTAGCGTGCGGGTCAGGAAGAACGCCATGTCCGGCCCCGGCGTCAGCGCCAGCAGCACGCTGGCGGCGACGAAGGCCCCGAACAAACCGAGAGACGGAAAGAAGCTCATGCGTCTATCGTATCACGCGCGCGCCTTTGCCCTTCATGATCGCTTCGACTTCCTTGGCGTTGACCATCGAGGTGTCGCCCGGCGTGGTCATGGCGAGCGCGCCATGGGCGGCGCCATATTCGACCGCCGCCTGCGGCCCCTTGCCTTCGAGGAAGCCGTAAGCGACGCCGGAGGCGAAGCCGTCGCCGCCGCCGACGCGATCGTAGATCTCGAGGTTCTCGCGCAACGGCGCCTCATAGAATTGGCCGCCGGCGAAGAGAATCGCGCCCCAGTCGTTGAACGACGCCGTCTTGGCGTTGCGCAGCGTCGTCGCCGCCACTTTGAAATTGGGGAATGTGGCGACCGCCTTGGCGATCATCTTCTTGAAGTTCGCCGGGTCGATGTTGGAAATATGCTCGTCGAGGCCTTCGACCTCGAAGCCGAGGCAGGCGGTGAAATCTTCCTCATTGCCGATCATCACGTCGACATGGGGCGCGATCGTGCGATTGACCTTCTGCGCGCCGGCCTTGCCGCCATGGGTCTTCCACAGCGAGGCGCGATAGTTGAGGTCATAGGAGACGATCGTGCCGTGCTCGCGGGCGACCTCGACCGCCTCGATCACCGCTTCGGCGGTGTTGCTCGCCAGCGCGGCGAAAATGCCGCCGGTGTGGAACCAGCGCACCCCTTCCTCGCCGAACAGCTTTTCCCAGTTCACCTCGCCCGGGCGGATCTGCGAGGCGGCCGAATGGCCGCGGTCCGAGCAGCCAAGCGCCGCGCGCGCGCCGAAGCCCTTCTCGGTGAAATTGAGCCCGACGCGGGTGTTGCGGCCGATGCCGTCGAATTCGCGCCAGATGAGATGCGACGTATCGACGCCGCCCTGCCAGATGAAGTCCTGCACCAGCCAGCCGAGATCGTTCTCGGGCAGAGCGGTGACCGCGGTCGCCCGCTTGCCCCAGCATTTGCGCATCGCGCGGGCGACATTATATTCGCCGCCGCCTTCCCAGACCTGAAACGAACGCGCGTTGCGCACCCGGCCAAAGCCGGGATCGAAGCGCAGCATCACCTCGCCAAAGGAGGCGCAGTCCCATTTCGTCTCGGCGGCCGAACGAATTTTGAGTGCGTCCTCGGCCATCTCACTTGCCCCTGATTTTGCGAATCAGCGCGATGGTCGCGGCGACCTTTTTCTCCACGCCGGCATAGTCCTTGGCGTCGAGCAATTCCTTGGTGATCAGGTTCGAGCCGATGCCGACGCAGGAGACGCCGGCCTTGAACCATTTGGTCAGCGATTCTTCGGTCGCGTCGACGCCGCCGGTCGGCATGATGCGCGTCCAGGGACAGGGTCCGAGCATCGCCTTGACGAATTCCGGGCCGCCGACCGAGCCGCCGGGGAAGACTTTGACGATCTCGCAGCCGAGTTCCTCGGCATAGCCGATCTCGCTGGCCGAGCCGCAGCCCGGGCTATAGGCGATCTTGCGACGATTGCAGAGCTTGGCGACGTCCGCGTTGAGCAGCGGTCCGACGACGAATTTCGCGCCATTGGCGATGAAGAGACCGGCGGTCGGCGCGTCGACGATCGAGCCGACGCCCATGATCACGCTCGGATCGGCCTTGGCGAAGTGACGCGTCACTTCGTAAAAGGCATGCGCGGCGAATTCGCCGCGATTGGTGAATTCGATGCATTTGGCGCCGCCATTGGCGCAGGCCTGAATGACCTGCCGGCAGACCTCGACGTCCTGGTGGTAGAAGACCGGGATGACGCCCTGATCGATCATCGCGGCGAGCACGGTCAGGCGGTCGACAGCCATTTTTGTTTCCTTCCTCACTGGCATGTTAGCGCCAGATTTCCCCGACGCTTAGCCGATGCCGGGCACGTCGTCCATGGCCGAGATTATGGCCCTTGTTAGCGCGCCGCGATCCCCACCGCGACGCTGGCGATAACCCCCGCCCCCGCGCGCTGCGCCAGGCGGCGCGCCCGGCCGGAGACCAGCAGCGCGCGAGCGCGGTCGGCGACCAGCGCGTAAGTCGCGAGCGTCAGGCCAAGCACCGGGACCGCGACCGCCGCGATGGCGAGAAAGGCCATCGGCGTCATCGATTTGAGATCGATGGTCAGCGGCATGATCGACAGAAAAAAGACGATCACCTTGGGATTGCCGAGCGTCAGCGACAGCGAGCCCAGAAAGGCGCGCCAGCCGCGCGTCGCCGGCGGCGGCGCAACCGTCTCGTCGCCGGCGACGAAAGAGGCGCGCGCCATGCCCCAGGCGATGAACAGGAGATAGGCGGCCCCGGCCAATTTGAGGGCGAGAAACGCGCCGGCGAAGACATGGGCCAGCGCGGCGAGCCCGGTTGCGGCGACCGCCAGCCAGATCAGATCGCCCGCCACATAGCCGAGGATGAACGGGCCGACGCCGGCCAGCCCATGGCCGACGACGCGCGCGATGAGCGCGGCGATCCCCGGCCCCGGCGTCGCCGCCGCGGCGAAATAGACCGCCGCAAACAGAATCAACGAAGAGACTGACATGCGTCCCTCCCTTTCATGGGGCGCCGCTCCGGCCCGTCAAACGTGAGGGCATCAAGACTATCCGGGCGCGGCCGGTCAAGGGCGATACGCGTGGCGACGCATGGCGGCGATGCTTGGGCGCTGTGAAGCGCCGGTGAAATCGGCTAGGTGCTGCGCGAGCCAATGGGGAAATCCTGGCATGCGGGTGAGTTTCGACGGCGGCCGGATCAACGAGCGCGGCGTCGCGGTGGCGATGTATGATTACGCCTGGCATGGCCGCGCTGCGCTCGGCCTCGAGCCGGTGATCCTGCATGACGTCAGCGTCCCGCCGGAAGCGGCGCATCTCAAGCGTTTCGCCGACGCCTTTCCGACTTTCGCCTATGAAAGCGAAGCGGAGATGCAGCGCCTGATCGAAGGGCAGCGCATCGACACCGCCTATTTCCTCAAGACGCGGCGGCGCGACGCGCGCGTCGCGCGCTCCTGCCGCACCGCGGTCCATGAGGTCTTCAATTTCTTCAATCCGCATGGCGACGCCTACGCCTATATTTCGCAGTCGGTCGCCGAGATGATGACGGGCGGGCGCTATCCCGCCGTGCCCTTGATCGTCGATCCGCCGCAGCCGCGCGCCAACCTGCGCGCGCAACTCGGCATCCCCGCCGAGGCGATGGTCGTCGGCCGGCATGGCGCGCCCGACCAGTTCAACATCCCATTCCTGCCGAGAGCGATCGAGGCGGCGCTGGAGCGACGCAAGGATCTCTGGGTGCTGCTCCTCAACACGACGCGCTTCAGCAATCATGGGCGGATCGTCCACCTGCCGACGACGCCGGACCGGCAAGGCGTCGTCGATTTCATCTCCTCCTGCGACGTCGGACTCAATGGGCGGCGGGTCGGCGAGAATTTCGGCCTGGCGCTGGCCGAATTCCTCGCGCTGGACAGACCGTCGCTGGTATGGGCGGGCGGACGCGATCGCAATCACCTGACGCTAGTCGACGACCCGGCTTTCATCTACCGCACAAGCGTCGATCTGACGGAAAAGCTCTGCGCGCTCGAGCGGCGCGACTGGGGCGGCAGATGGCGGGCGCGGATCGCGCCCTTCGCGCCGGCAAATGTCATGCGAACCTTCGCCGACGTCTTCTTACAGACAGGCCGACCCGCGTTTCCACCGCTGCCGTCCGGTTACAATCTTATGCGCTCGGCGCGCGGCCGCATTCGCCGCCTGCGCGATTCTGCGCTCTGCGCGCTTTAGGCCCAATTCAATCGCCAGGGTCGGGCTCGCGCAGAAGGATCGAGTCGTTCTGGCTATGTGCCGCCGACAGGGCCGCATTCATTTCGGGCGACGGCTCGGCGTGCAGCTTTTTGTAAAGCGCAAGCTTCCCTGGCCGAACCGCGATCGTCATGCCCATGCGCCGGCGCTTCACCGAAGTCGCTCGCCACTCTCGCTAAAGAGGCGGATCGCGCTTGGCTCAAAACGCAACTTCACCGCGTCGCCGATCTTTGGCAGAGGGCCGCGGCGTTCGGCGACAATCCGGTCGCCGCTCTCTGCTGTCGCGTAAACAAATGAGGTCGCACCCAAGGCCTCGACCATGTCGACGGTGGCCCCCAGTTCATATCCATCCGCCGCGTCGAAATGCTCGGGACGAATTCCAACCTGGATTTTCCGACCTGGCGCGAGGAGGGCGGAGATGGATGGCGTAATTTCGAGGCCGCGGAGCTTGATCCGCCCGGAGTCGGCGACGACTCCGGAGAGAAAATTCATGCGTGGAGACCCGATGAACCCGGCGACGAACGCGTTGACCGGATCGCCATACAAGTCCAGTGGCTTGCCCACCTGTTCGACGCGCCCGGCGCGCAATACGACGATCCTGTCAGCCATGGTCATCGCCTCGACCTGATCATGAGTGACGTAGATCATTGTACTGCCCAAGACCTGATGCAGTTGGCCGATTTCGACGCGCATCTGAACGCGCAGTTCGGCGTCAAGATTGCTGAGCGGTTCGTCGAACAGAAACACCTTGGGATCGCGTACGATGGCTCGCCCGATAGCGACTCGCTGGCGTTGGCCCCCGGAGAGCTGCGAGGGCTTGCGTTCCAGCAAATCCTCGAGGCGAAGAATCTTCGCGGCGCGGGTTAGCTTCTCCTGGATTTCGGCGCGCGGCCGGCGGGCGACGCGCAGGCCGAAACTCATATTTTTCGCTACTGTCATGTGCGGATATAACGCGTAGGACTGAAACACCATTGCGATGCCGCGGTCTGCGGCGCGCTCCCGGGTGACATCGACTCCGGCAATTTCAATGGCGCCGCTTGAAACCTCCTCAAGCCCCGCGATCATCCGCAACAGCGTCGACTTTCCGCAGCCCGAAGGGCCGACAAACACCGCGAATTCCCCGTCGTCCAGCGACAAGCTTACGTCATGAATGACCTCGGTCGTTCCGAAACTCTTACTGACGTTTTTGAGTGCGACGCGCGCCACGACTTAGCCCTTCACCGCACCGCTGGTCATCCCACTGAGGATGAAGCGTTGGCCCACGAGATAGACAATCAGCACCGGCGCAATCGTCAGCAGGATATCGGCGGAGACGAGGTTCCAACTCTGCTTGTATTGGCCGAAGAAATTATAGACGGCGAGCGTCATCGGCCAATTCTCGCTGCTGTCGAGGTAGTAGAGCGGCATGATGAAGTCGTTCCAAGTGTTGAGGAAACTGAGGATGAAAGTCGTCACCAGCACCGGCGTCAACAGAGGCGCGACGACGAAGAAGAACATTTTTACCGGACCGCAGCCATCGATCGTTGCTGCGTCGTCAAGGTCGCGCGGGATCGATTCGATGAAGCCGTAAATAAGGAAGATCGCAAAGGGAATCTGCAGCGTCGCGTAGAGAATGATGATGCCTGGCTTGGTGTTGATCAGGTGCGCGACCTGCATGATCTTCGTCAGCGTGAAAAAATTGATCGGAAGCGCGATTCCCATGATCAGGAAAAAATAGATGGCCCGGTTCATGCGCGAGCGGCGCCGCGAAAGGACGAACGCGGCGAGGGCCGCGAAGAAAGTCGCAAGCGCCGCGGAGGACCCGGCATAGAGAACGCTATTGAAGAAGCTCGTGACGAGCTTGCCTCTCTCGATCACGGTGGCGAAATTCTCGAAATGCAATTGGCTGGGCAGGCTCGGCGCCATGGCCGCCGACTCGGATTCGGATTTCAGCGCATTGACGCAGACGAGATAGACGGGCGTCAGCGTAAGCAGGCTGGCAAAGACCGCCGCCAGATGCCCTGCTGCGAATACCGTCTTCTTGTGCTTGATGACGGACAGGATCAACCTCCTTCGGTCGGGCGTTCGAGAAGCCGGATAACGCCATAGCCCACGACAAGCAGAATCGCGAAGAGAACAGTCGAGAGGGCGGTGCCCAAACCGTATTGACCTTGCGAAAACGCTTTGAATATTCCCGTCATCACGACCTCGCTGGCGTAGCCCGGGCCCCCATTGGTGGTGGCGTAGACGATGTCGAAGACGCGCAGCCCATAGAGGACATTGAGGACGGTGACGATCATGATCGCCGGCGCAAGCATGGGCAGAGTGATGTGCCAGAAGCGCGCCCATGCACCGGCGCCGTCGACCTCTGCGGCCTCGTAATATTCTCGCGGGATTGTCTGAAGGCCGGCCAGCAGGATGACCATGATATAGCCGACACCCTTCCAGGTATCGATCACCATGATCGAGTAGAGAGCCAAATGCGGATCGGTCAGCCAGCGAAACGCGAGTGACCCAAGGCCAACCGATCGCAACGAAACATTCAACAGGCCCTGCGAGGGATGCAGGATCGAGCGGAAAATCAATCCGACGACGAGCATCGGCAGAACGACCGGCACATAAATCAGCGCGCGATACAGATTGACAAAGCTCCTGACGCCCTTGTCCAGCAGCAGCGCAAGCCCGAGGCCGAAAATCGTTTTCAAAACGATAGTGACAACGGTGAACACGAAGGTGTTCCAAAAATAATCGAAATAGTGCTCGTCTGCCGAGAAGAGCCGATGAAAATTTTTGAACCCCACGAAATTCACTTCGTCTGAAAAGCTGCTCCAATCGGTGAACGCGAAATATATCCCGCTCAAGCTCGGCAGAATGAAGAAGGCCGTGAAGAGAAACAGAGCCGGCCAGGCGAAGGCTTGCGGGTAACGGGACTTGAGATGCATAGTTGCTTCAAAAAATGAGGGGCCCCAATCCCGAGGGATTGGGGCCTGCGTCGTTTCGGCGCGCGATGACGAAACTTATTGCTTCCACGCCGGGTCCTTCGCGGCAGCGGCAAAATCGGCGCGTCGCTTGTCGACGTTTTTCAAGACGTCTTGCGGCGTCTCCGCGCCGGTGAACATGGCCGTAATATCTTTGCCAATGTCCATCCATTGCGAGTTCACGTATTTAACCTCGGTCTGGTAAACGATGCCGCGCGCCTTCTCATGCGCGTCCATGAAAGCCTTCACCGACGGCGAGTACTTGTCCTTGACGCCGGGGAAAGGCAGCGTGAGAAAAGCCGGTTCGTTGTCGAGATAATATTGGAGGTTTTCCGGCTGCACGAGAAAGTTCAGATATTTCTTGGCGTCTTCGATGTGCTTCGAGGTGGCCGAAATGAAATGTGTCGGCCCCGCGGGGTTGACGTTGAGAAGCTGGTTGTCAGCAAGCGGGATGACGAACACGCCGTAGTCATCCGGCTTCACTTCGGGATTGTCCTTCGAGAGTTCGACCGGGTAGGAACTCGTCGCTAGGATCATTGCGATCTTGCCACCGGCCAAAGCCTTGGTGCGGTTCGCCCAAGCGTCCGAGAGCGTGTCCGGCCCGAAGAAGCCGAGATCGTACATCTCTTTCAGCTCCTTCAGATCGGTCGTCATCGCATCGGTGCCGGCGAATGTCGCCTTGTTGGCGTTTAGCTTGTCCGCCAGACCGGGACTCGCCTGTTCAAAGCGGGGCCCCATTTCCGGAAACCACAGGACGTGATGCCAGCCGTCCGAAGCCGGTTCGTAGAGCGGCTGAATGCCGGCTTTGAGGAGAGCCTGGCAATCGGCTTTGAACTCCGCATAATTCGTCGGCACTTTCAGATTGTTATCGGCGAAGATTTTCTTGTTGTAATTCACGACCCAGACGTAGCCGAGCGTGTCCCAATAGGTGAGGCCGTAGAGCTTGCCATTCACGGTCGACTGGGCGGCGACCAGCGGCTCTTCGAGCTTCGCCCAGGGTTCGCTTGAAAGATCGACCGCGTTCTTTTCGACATTATAATTGACCGAAAGATCGGTGACGCCGCTTTGTCCGCCGAAGAGATCGGGCGCCTCGCCCGAATTCAGCTTCGTCTTGAGCACATTGAAAAATTGGTCGGACGGAACCAGCTGAAAGTCGATGGCGATGCCGGTTTTCTCCTCGAACTTCTTTGCGAGTTCCTTTTCCGGGGCCTTCACCCAGTTGGGATCGGCGAGATAGGTCAAGGTGACCTTGTCTGCAGCGAAAGACGGCGACGCGCCGAACGCCGCAACGGCGAAAGCAATCACACTCGCCACGTTCGAAACACTCAACTTTGTCATGGATCGTTCCTCCCTTTTGGTCATCGTTCACCCGGCTTTCGTCGCGCTGACATTGGCGCGCGCGAGCCGTGGATTGGTCGGCGCCGGGCCAAGCTCGGAGTCGGACGCAATCCTTGGGCGCGACCATTGGCGGCGCGCGCTTTGCGAAAGCGTCAGCCCATGTCCGGGCCGGTCGGGCGCATAGGCCCAGCCGTCGCGGATTCTGATCGGCTGTTCGACGAGATGGTCGAAATTCTGGAACGAATATTCGAGCCATTCGACCTCGGGCAGCGCGCAAGCCATGTTCACGCCGAATTCAAGGAACGTGTTGCCGAGACTGACCGGCACGCCGAGTTCGGCCGCCAACCATCCGATCCGCATCGTGTCGGTCACGAAGCCATGGACGTTCAAAATGTCGGTCCCGCCAGCCAGCATCAGGCGGCGCTTGCCGGCGGCGTCGAGATATTCGCCGGAATTGATGAGCGTCCAGGTCGCGCCGCGGCGCAATTCCCGCAGGCCGGCGAAATCATCGCGCAGTATGGGATCCTCGACCCAGTGAATCTTGAACCCGGCTTCGCGGATCGCGGTCAGCTTTACCAGCGCCTCTTTGCTTCCCCACGCCTCGTTGGCGTCGATCATAATCAGCGGATTGGCGCGCACCGATTTGTGCAACAGCGCGAGGCGATGGAGGTCGCGATCAAAATCGGCGTGGCCGACCTTGATCTTGAATGCGCTGTAGCCGATCGAATCGGCATGGCCAAAGAGCTCGGCGAAGTCGTGATCGCTGAGGTGGAAATCGAGGCCCGAGGCATAGGCGCGCACGCGATCGCGACGCCCGCCCAGCAAGCGATGGAGCGGCAACTGGGCCTGCTTGGCGGCGAGATCCCAGAGCGCCGTCTGAATGGCTTCCTCGAAGGGCAGACTGTAGGGGCGCTGATTGCCGCCGCGCGGGCGACCCACCCGATGGACCAGACCGATCGGCGTCTGGTCCAGCAGGTCCGGCCAAGCCTCGTCGGCGAAGAGCCGGTCGATTTCGCTGACGTCGGGCAAAGGGCGAAACAGGCTCTGGATGAAGCCCAGTCCGCTATTGCCGCTGTCGTCGATCAACTCCAGGGCGGCGACATTGACGCTTTCCGCGCGCACCTGGCTGTCGCCGATCACTCTGTCGCGGGCGAACTGGAATCGGGTAATCTGCCGTTCGACGATCTTCATTCTAATCGATCACAGGCGCTGACTGATATATCAGAAGTCATTTCCTGTAGATCAGATGGCTTGGCGATGCAAGCGATGACGACTGCGAACCGCCCTCTCGTGAGCCCTGGCGCCCCCAGGCTGAGCGACGTCGCTTACGAGCGAATCCTGCAAATTCTCTTCGAGCGCCGCCTGCCGGCAGGCGCCTTCGTTTCGCAGAATGAATTGGTCGAACTCACCGGCATTCCGGTGGCGCCGCTGCGGGATGCCCTGCGCGTTCTGGAGGCCGACGGGATCGTCACCATCCGCCCGCGCGCCGGGATCGAGTTCGTCAAGCCGGGGCTCGAGCTCACGCGCGCCACCTACCAGTTTCGCGGCATTGTCGAGGCCGCGGCGGTCGCGATCTACGCCGAAACCGGCGACGAGATCGAGATGAACGAGATCGAGCGCCGCCATCGCGCCGCGGTGGAAGCGGTCGAGCGCGACGGCTTGTCACCCGCCGTCCGCGAGGATCTGGAAGCGCTGGAGACTTTGTTGCACGGCGCGATCATCGCCTGTGTCCGCAACCCGCTCATCGAGACGAGCTATCGGCGCATCCACAATTATCTGCGCATCCTGCGCCTTGACCGCAAAATGACGCCGCCGCTGGCGCAGCGCTCGCTGCGCGAACACATCGCCATCATCGAGGCCTGCCGCCGTCGCAATGTTCCGGAGGCGCAAGCGGCGCTGCAGACGCATTTCGCCAATGCGATGCAGCGGACCATGGGGCTCTACTGACCGACGGTTGCTTTGGCAGGAGTCAAAACCCGCCGTTTTGCCGTGACAAGGAGCCGGTCAATCGAGGTGGAAGACTTCCGGCATCGCGCTCCACCATTCTCCGTCCGTCGCGCTCGGCAGGCGTTGTTGGCACGGATCGGTTAGCGCAAGCCAGTGCTTGCTGACAGGCAACGCGGCGAGCGCCGCCATGTCGGCCGCGAAGTTCGAACCGGCGTATTCCCAATAGCCGAACAACAGGTTCTCGGGCTCGCGCAGAAAGATCGAATAGTTGTGGATATGCGCCGCCGACAGGGCCGCGTTAATTTCCGGCCAGGGCTCGGCATGCAGCTTTTTGTAAAGCGCAATTTTCTCCGGCCGAACGCCAACCACCATACCCATTCGTTGCGTCTTCATCGCATGCGCTCGTCGATCTTCGCGGCCATGACGCCAAGTTTTCCGTCATAGACCGCGCTTTGACCGCCGCCAAGCAGCCATGGCTGCTGTCCCGCGTGGACGCCGATCGAGTCGATCGAATTGCGCGTTCCGGACGCCTTCGCCGCGTCGCGCGATTTGTGAATCCCCCATTAACCGCACTGTTACGCATAGCCAATAGAGTGCGTTACGACGACAGTTCCGGGGACTCATGGCCGATCCAACCATTGCGACGCTTGTGCTGCATGACCGAAAGGCCGCAGCGGCAAGCGAAGCCGCCGCCGCGCTCGCGGCGGGCCTTGGCCTGCGTCCGAAAGCCTTGTTCGTCACGCCGGAATCGGGCGATTTTCTGCAGGCGGGTGGGCTGGGCGACGTGTCGGCAGGTCTACCGCGCGCCCTGGCGCGCGATTGCGACATTCGTCTGCTGATCCCCGCCTATCGTCCGGCCCTGCGACGCGCGGCGGCGATCGACATCGTCGCGCATCTGCCGGGCGTCGCCGCCATTCCGCCCTGCTCAATCGGCAGACAGACGCTGCCCGGCGGCCTCGTCGTCTATCTTGTGCTCTGTTCCGAACTCTATGATCGCGACGGCTCGCCCTATGCCGACGCCGATGGCCATGCTTTCGCCGACAATGCGATCCGCTTCGCGCGATTGAGCCTCGCCGCCGCCGCGCTCGCCGAACAGGGTGTCGAGGGCTGGCGACCGGACATCCTTCATCTCAACGATTGGCCGGCTGCGCTGGCCGCCGGCTATCTGCGCTGGCGCGGCGCGACGACGCCAATCGTGCTGTCGATCCATAATCTCGCCCATCAGGGCCAGTTCGACGCGGCGCGCGCCGCCGATCTCGCCATTCCCGCTGCGGCCCTCACGCTTGAAGGCGTCGAATTCTATGGCCGCATCTCGTTTCTCAAGGCCGGGCTCGTCTATTCCAATCATCTGACGACGGTGAGCCAGACCTACGCCGAGGAAATCCTCACGCCGGAATTCGGCTGCGGCCTCAATGGCGTCATCGCCGTGCGCGCGCGCGAAGGGCGCTTAAGCGCCATCCGCAATGGCGTCGACGAAAGCTGGGATCCGCACGCCGATCTGGATTGTCCCTATCGCTTCGATCCGCAGCGCTGGAAAGCGCGCTACGCCGATTTCGTGCGCGGAATCTTTCGCCTCAATCTCGCCGACGCGCCGCTCTTCGCCTTTGTCGCGCGCCTGGCGCATCAGAAAGGCGCCGACCTCCTCATCGAGGCGAGCGAGAAGATCGCCGAGCGCGGCGGTCAGGTCGTCATCATCGGACGCGGCGAGCCGGAAATCGAGCGCGCGGCCTCGGCGCTGGCGGCGCGTCACCCCGGCGCGATCGCGGCGCGGATCGGGTTCGATCCCGACGAGGCGCGCGCCCTCTTCGCCGCCGCCGACTTCCTGTTGATGCCCTCGCGCTTCGAGCCCTGCGGCCTCAGCCAGATGTACGCCCAGCGCTATGGCGCTTTGCCGATCGCCCATCGCACCGGCGGCCTCGCCGAGACGATCGAGCACGGCCGCACCGGCCTGCTCTTCGAGCGCGCCGATGCGCCGGCTTTCGCCGCGGCGATCGACGCCGCTTTCGCGCTCTATGCATCGCCGGGCGAATTTCACGAGATGCGGGCAACGGCGATGGCCAAGGATTTCAGTTGGCGCGACGGCGCCGCCGCCTATGGCGCGCTCTATCGCAAGCTCGTCGAGGAAGGCAGAATCGCAGAGCAGAACCGCGTCGCCGCCCAGGCCAGGCGCGAGGCGCCGCGCATCGAAGCGCGCCCGCATCGGCGTCTGACCCTGGTCGCCGTTTCTCCGACCATTGAGCGCGCCCAAGGCGAATAGGCGCGCGGCAGCCAAGAATTTTCGCTAGGATCGGTTCACGATCGCGCGCCAAAAGGAGCGATCATGAAACGCATCGTTGTTCTGCTCGACGGAACCTGGTGCAGCGAGTCCGACGGGGATATTCCGACCAATATCGCGCGGCTCGACGCGGCCGATCGCAGCGTCGGCGCGCCGCTGATCGCCGCCCGCGACGCCAATGGCGTCGAACAGCGCGTCATTTACCGGCCCGGCGTCGGCGCGGTCGACGAGTTCCTCAAGCACTGGCTCGGCGGCGCGATCGGCTTCGGGCTGCGCGCGATTATCGAAAAGGCCTATCTCGAACTCTGTCGCGCCTATGAGGATGGCGACGCGCTGATCCTGATCGGCTTCTCGCGCGGCGCTTATTCTGCGCGGGCGCTCGCCGGCATGGTCGCCGCCTCGGGCATCGTCGCCGCGCCGGGGCCGGCCGAGGCGCGCATCGCCTGGAACCACTATCGCGTCGCCCCGGCGACGCGCGCCGCGCCGCTTGCCGCCAGCGGCGGCGACCGTTCGGCGATCGTCGCGCATCAGCGCCTCGTCGACAGCGGTCGCGTCCATGTCTCGCCGCCGATCGAAGCGGTCGCCGTCTTCGAGACGGTCGGCTCCTATGGCATTCCCGCCGGCATCGGACTGGCGGCGCTGGCGCGCTTCTGGGCGTGGTGGCGGCTCGGCTTCCATGACACCGAACTCGGCCAAAGCGTGCGGGTCGGGTTGCATGCGGTCGGCGTCGACGAATGGCGCCGCCCCTTCTCGCCGACCTTCTGGACACAGCTCAAATCCTCGCCGCCGCGCCTCGTCGAACAGACCTGGTTCGTCGGGTCGCATGGCAATGTCGGGGGCGGCGATCCCGATCGCCGCCTCGCCAATCTCGCGCTGGTGTGGCTGGCGGCGCGGCTACAGGCGCTGACCGGCCTCGCCTTCGAAGAGGAGGCGATGGCGGCGATCGGCGCGACGGCGGGCTGGCCCGGCGACATTGTCGATTCGACGATCGGTTGGCCGATCGACCATCGCTGGCCGCGGCTGCGCACGATGCTGTCGCCCAACGCCTTCGACGCCGGCTTTTTCTACGACACCGAGCATCCCGAGCGCGAGAACGTCAATGAGCGGGTGCATTGGAGTGTGCTGGAGCGCGCCGCGGCGCGCGCGCTCGATCCGCGCTATGCGCCAGCCAACCTGCCGGCCGATCCGCCGCCGCTGCGCGTTGCGCCGCCGACGCCCGAGGAAGCGCGCTGGCTCGGCCGGGGCGGTTGACGAGACGCGCCCGGCTCGAAAATGAGGCGAGGTTATAAAAGGGGACAGGATATTCCGGTCCGACTTCCAAAGTCGCCGGCCTGTCCTGTCCCCGTTCTTTTTAGCGCTCAGGCTGCGGCGGATTGCTCGGCCTCGCGGGCGGCTTTGGTCGCCACGGCCCACCAGCGCAGATTGTCGAACAGATCCTTGGTGAAGGGGACGAAGGCCGGCAGGATGTCGTCCCAGGTCTTCTGGCCGAACATCACAGCCATGAAATCCGACCCGCCGATATGGACGGCGTGGCGCACCGAGACGGCCTGCAGCTCGACCATGACATTGCGCAGATGCTCGACCGCGCGGGCGCCGCCGACCGCGCCATAGGCGACATAGGCGACCGGCTTGCGGATGAAGGGCTTATAGGCCCAGTCGATCGCGTTCTTGAGCGCGCCGGGGATCGAACGGTTATATTCGGGCGTCACGATGATGTAGCCGTCGAAACTGGCGAGCTTCTTCTGCCATTTGGCGGCCGTCTCGTTGGGCGTCGGCATCCAGAAGTCGGACGCAGGCGCATCGAACAGCGGCAGCGGATAATCCTTCAGATCGACGATTTCGATGTCGAAATCGCCGGTCTTGGCGGCCAAATTCGCGATCCAGCGCGCCGGCTTGTCGCCATTGCGCGTCGGGCGCACGCTGCCGATGACAACGGCAATCTTGAGCTTGCTCATGAAACCTCTCCGCCTGTGGGGAGCGGCATAGAAAGCGAAGATGCGCCTCGCCGGTAGCCTATCCCTTCTGATCGAAACCATCGCCCGGGGAGATGGTTGCAAGCGTCGGGCAAGTTTCCGGCGCGGGCCGGCCCTAATAGACGACGACCGAACGGATGCTTTCGCCCGAATGCATCAGCGCGAAGCCCTTGTTGATGTCATCCAGCGGCAGGACATGGGTGATCATCGGATCGATCTCGATCTTGCCCGCCAGATACCATTCGACGATCTTCGGCACGTCGGTGCGCCCGCGCGCGCCGCCAAAAGCCGTGCCCATCCAGCTTCGCCCGGTCACAAGCTGGAACGGTCGGGTGGCGATCTCCTGCCCCGCGCCGGCGACGCCGATGACGATGGATTTGCCCCAGCCGCGGTGCGAGGCTTCCAGCGCCTGGCGCATCACCGTCACATTGCCGGTGCAATCGAATGTGTAGTCGGCGCCGCCGATCGTGTCAGCGCCGCGCTTGGTGAGATTGACGAGATAGGGAACGAGTTCCGCCCCGACCTCGCGCGGGTTGACGAAATGCGTCATGCCGAAGCGCTCGCCCCAGCCGCGCTTGGCCGGATTGAGATCGACGCCGATGATCATGTCGGCGCCGGCGAGACGCAGGCCCTGAATGACATTAAGGCCGATGCCCCCTAAGCCGAAGACGATCGCCGTCGCGCCCACTTCGACCTTCGCCGTGTTGAGGACAGCGCCGACGCCGGTCGTCACGCCGCAGCCGATGTAACAGATCTTGTCGAAGGGCGCGTCAGGATTGACCTTGGCGACGGCGATCTCCGGCAGCACGGTGAAATTGGCGAAGGTCGAGCAGCCCATATAGTGATGGAGCTTCTCGCCACGAAGCGAGAAACGCGACGTGCCGTCGGGCATCAGGCCCCGCCCCTGCGTGGCGCGGATCGCCGTGCAGAGATTGGTCTTGCGCGACAGACAGGACGGGCACTGCCTGCACTCGGGCGTATAAAGCGGGATGACGTGATCGCCCGCTTTCACCGAAGTCACGCCCGGCCCGACCTCGACGACCACGCCCGCGCCCTCGTGACCGAGGATCGCCGGAAACAGCCCCTCGGGGTCTGCGCCTGACAGGGTGAAATCGTCGGTGTGGCAAATGCCGGTCGCCTTGATCTCGATCAGCACCTCGCCCGCACGCGGGCCGTCGAGATTGACGGTCATGATCTCGAGCGGTTTGCCGGCGGCGACGGCGACAGCGGCGCGGATCTCCATGCGTCTTCCCTCTCCTTGGCGTGGCGGCCGGAGCAAAGCTCATGGCGACGAGATTGTCATCCCCGCGCAAGCGGGGATCCAGATGTCGAACGCCCCGCTCTGGATTCCCGCTTGCGCGGGAATGACAGAAAGAACGGCGCGCAGCAGCGCTCATAGAGCCGCGATGTCGAATGCGGCGAAATCTGGCGCTTGCCTTGGAATTGCCTGTTTCCAGAACAGCCGGAACCTCTGCGCGCGCCCGACGTTCACTACTCAACCGATGGAGGTTCATCATGAGACATTCCCTATTTGCTGGCGTCGCCGCTGCGTCGCTTTTCGCTCTGACGTTTTCGGCCGCGCCCGCTTCGGCGCAGGGCGGCCAGGCCTATCGCCCCAATGAGTCGAGGCAAGTGCAGAACGCCTATCCGCACCGCGATTTTGGCCGTGGATCGGGCCGCGATTACGGACGCAACAACTTCGGCGGGGACGTCGCGGCGGGCGTCGCGGGCTTGGCGGCCGGCGCAATCATCGGCGGCGCGATCGATCAGGACTATGGCTATGGTTATGGCTACGGCCCCGACTATGATTACCAGGCGGGCGCCTATCCGTCGGGTTCTTACGTTCAGACCTATCCCGTCGATCCGGACGCCGGCGTGGTCTATGGCCCGCAAGTGGCCGAAGGCGACGACACGGTCGCCTATTGCCAACGGACTTTCCACTCCTACGACCCGGCCAGCGGAACCTATCTCGGCTATGACGGGATGAGGCATTCCTGCCCGTAAAGACGCGTAATTCTCGCCTGCGGCAGAAGACGGCTGCAGGCAAGCAATCCGATTACCCACGCGCCGCGACGAGACTGTCAGCCTCGCCGCGGCGTTGTGATGTCGAAATGAATGACGTCCTCGCGCGCGCCGAGCTTCTGATAGAGCGCGATCGCCGCCTCGTCGCCATAGTCGGCCTGAACGAAGATCGTCGAAGCGCCGCGCTGACGCGCGATGTCGCTTAAACCTGCGATCAGCCGCGTCGCGATGCCGCGCCGGCGCTGCGCCGCTTGAACCGCAAGATCGTAGAGATAGATTTCGCTACTCATCTTCTCGAGCTTATTGAGCTCATAGGCGACAAGCCCGCCGACGACCGCCTCGCTCTCACACGCCGCCAGCGCGATCACATGCGGCTTCGCCAGCGCGGCGCGCAGATGATTGTCGCCCGGTGCCTGATCGCGATAGGCCTGCGCTTCATTGAAGGCCGCGCCGAACATGGCGTTGAGCAGGCGCATCAGCGCGATGTCGCCGGGACCGAGGCGGCGGATAATGATTTGCTCGACGGACAATCGGATGCTCCCGCTCACCCCGCCGCTCCCTCACGCCGGCGGGCGCATCCGGTCGGCGGATTTCAGCACTTTGCGGGCATGAGCGACGATCTCGCCGTCGCTCGGATGGTCGCTCGCCTCCACGCCTTCGATCTTTCCCGCGAGCGCGGGATGAGCGTGCTTGATATGCTTGACGAGTTCGCCCTTTTCATTGGCCGGCCCGACGATCAGGATCGCCCCGGCGTCCATCACCGACTTGGCGACGGATTCGAGATATTTCTGGTCTTCGGGCGCGTGGCCCGTGCCGTCGTAATCGGCGACATGATGTTTGTGGCCGGATTGATGGGGCGCCGGGATGAGCGCCGTGTCGAAAGCGTCCGCGTCGAAATGGAAGACGCGCGCTTGCTTATGGTCGATCCAGACGACCGCGTGGTAATGGCCTTGCATAGGGAAACTCCATGTCGTCCGCGAAGCGCGGAGGCTTGGAGCGACCTTCGCATGGATTGCGGCGCAGGTCTTTGATCTGACGCAGAGCAACGGCGCGCCGGAAAATATTCCTGATTATAGCTCAGACGAGCGCGCGGTTGGCGCGGTGGTCATGACGTCAACCCAACCGCCTCGCCTCGGAGAACGCCTTCATGCCCGTCATGACCGGCCCAATCCCCGGATCAAGTCCGGGGACCGCCATGACGTTATCTTTATCGCTTCAGCTGCACCCCGTCGTCCCGCCGCAGGTGTCGCACTTAAGACACGTGCCGTTGCGCACCATCGTGAAATTCCCGCATTCGGGGCAGGCTTCGCCGACATAGCCTTTCATCCGCGCCTCGGCGCGGCGATCGACCGCTTTCGTCTCGGCCGGCGCGGGCGCGGCGAACGAAACGCCGCCAAGCTGTTCTGGCGCCGTCTCGAAACCGCCCTTCAGCGCCGTCGCCCC